>JBBRWP010000033.1:0-18817 GCA_038249175.1 Acetivibrionales bacterium | reverse complement strand
CTGGGGATAACAGGCTGATCTCCCCCAAGCGTCCACAGCGACGGGGAGGTTTGGCACCTCGATGTCGGCTCGTCACATCCTGGGGCTGTATTCGGTCCCAAGGGTTCGGCTGTTCGCCGATTAAAGTGGCACGCGAGCTGGGTTCAGAACGTCGTGAGACAGTTCGGTCCCTATCTGTCGTGGGCGTAAGATATTTGATGGGAGCTGTCCTTAGTACGAGAGGACCGGGATGGACGTACCTCTGGTGTACCAGTTGTCATACCAATGGCACAGCTGGGTAGCTACGTACGGATGAGATAAACGCTGAAAGCATCTAAGCGTGAAACTCGCCCAAAGATGAGATATCTCACCAGTAATGGGTAAGACCCCATGTAGACTACATGGTTGATAGGTCGGAGGTGTAAGTACAGTAATGTATTTAGCTGACCGATACTAATCGGTCGAGGGCTTGACCTAGTGCTTTGCAAAGCAAAGCACAACCGCAGCAAGTCATTTCCCGCTGGGAAATGCTGAGAGCGGAAGTGCAGCAAAACAAAAGACGTAGCAAGCAATTTCTGTAAAGAAATGCTGAGTACGGATAGGTTTAATGCAAAACAGTAGGTAACAAAAATAAAGTTCTCGGTTCAGCATTGCAGAGTAAACAATCGTTATACAGTTTTGAGGGTGTGAAAACGCTTGTCATCCTATAAAAGATGTGGTAAAATGTCCTAGGTTGAAAGACTTTGACATCACGAATTTATAAGATTTGGAATGAAAATTCCTCAGCGCTTCCCTTAAATAATTGCATAAATTTTCGGTGACTATAACGGAGAGGTCACACCTGTTCCCATTCCGAACACAGAAGTTAAGCTCTCCCGTGCTGACAATACTTGGTTGGAGACGACCCGGGAAGATAAGTCGTTGCCGGAATTTTTATATTCCTCAATAGCTCAGTTGGTAGAGCATGCGGCTGTTAACCGCAGGGTCGTTGGTTCGAGTCCAACTTGAGGAGCCAGAAAGCGCAAGGTTATACCTTCCGCTTTTTTTGTTTTTCTTTGTTTTCAGATTTATACCCCTTACGTCTTCGGTGATTTCGCACAAAACTTACTGAAAATACTGCGCATTTTCAGAATTATTCACATTCTTCCGCTTCACTCAGGAACAAAAAGTGATGAAATTTTGCGATTTTCAGATTTATACCCCATGCGTCCTCATTGAGTTCGCACAAAACTTGCTGAAAATACTGCGCATTTTCAGATCATACTGATTTGCGAATGATAAACCTTCGCACAGAAATAAGGCAGTGGGACAAAAAGGCACATTAGGGAGAAAAAATGGTAAATTTGGATCTTTTGAAAGAAAAAGGATACAAGAAAGTCGCATTGGCTTGCCTGTTGTCAGGTAGCCTTTTATTGAGTACTGCTTGTGGAACAGTGGTTGGAGAGGGTTCAGTTGTTTCTGCAACAGCAACTTTAGCATCTACACAAAGCACCATTGAGACTAGCCCGGTGGTTGAAAATACACAGGAATCAACGGATCCGGCTTCACCCGCTGCAACAGAGAGTGCATCGGTTGAACCAAGCGAAACGCAGACGCCCGATCCATTAGTGCCTGCAGATACAGACAAAACCTACCGTATTGAAAATGGTGCATGCATCGATAAAGCGAGTGGACGGACCCTGGCATCCATGAATGGAGAACCGATAAAGGTCAGAGCCATATACATGTCAGGATCGATGGCTGGCTATAAACCAGACTACTATATTAATTTGGTTAATACAACAGAACTGAATGCGTTGGTCATCGATATCAAAGATGACGGACTTGTCAATTATGAGACCATGGCGGAACCGTGTCATGAAATGAAGCTTTATAAAAAGAACTTTAAGGTGGACGAACTTCTTAAAAAGTGTCATGACAATGGTATTTATGTTATTGGTCGTATTGTTGTTTTTCGTGATAATCCCCTTGCACAGGCAATTCCAGCATATGCTGTAAAAAGACCGGATGGTGGATTGTGGCTGGAGAACAGGAATAAAGATGGAGCCTGGACAAATCCTTCTGTCACCGGTGTTTTGGATTATAATATTGCCATTGCAAAGGAGGCCGTGGAAAGAGGCTTCGATGAGATTCAATTTGACTATGTACGCTTTCCAACTGTCCCGAAAAGCAATCCAGCAGCCTATGCTGCAGACATGCCAGACAAAATTGATGTAATTGACCAGTTTCTGAAAAGAGCCAATGATGAAATCAAAGCAGTACGTCAAGTGCCTGTTTCTGCGGATGTTTTTGGCATTATTGCAGAGAGTGTTTCTGATGGAAAAGCCATTGGACAGCAATTAGAAATGGTGGGACAAAACATTGATTATTTGAGCCCTATGGTCTATCCGTCTCACTTTGCCAATGCTGGTAAAGGGGTCGTGATGGGAAATGGTGTCGGCCAGCAAATAAATGGGGTACTGTTTACAGCACCTGACTTGAAACCCTACGATGTTGTTCTGCAGGCTTTGCTGAAGACCAGAAAACGAATAGAAGCAACACCTACATACCGAGCCGATATCCGGGCTTATTTGCAGGACTTTACAGCTGGTTATATTAAGAATAAGAATTACTATCAGGAATATGGACCGAAACAATTGCGAGAGCAGATTCAGGCTGTGTATGATGCAGGCTATTTCGAATGGATACTATGGAATGGCCGCAATATTTACAGCGAGTCAGGGTTGCTTTCTGAAGCGGATGCAATCAAAGAAGCAGACACAACCACATCTGCAGCAGTGAAATGACTTAAAAAAAACAGGGAGATTTCTATGGGTAACGTAGTTCTATCAAAATGTGACAGTTATGACAAAGACCGTGTCTTAAGAGGTATTACAGAAATTTTTAACCTTCTGGGCGGTATAGAAAAATATATCAAACCCGGGATGCAGGTGGCGCTGAAACCGAATTTACTCATTGCAAAAAAGCCGGAAGCTGCGGCAACAACCCATCCGATGATCGTTGAAACAGTCGCTCGCCTTGTGATGCAAGCCGGTGGTATTGTGACGATTATCGACAGCCCCGGCGGACCTTATGGACCTTCCTGGCTGAAAAGAACGTTTCAATCAACCGGCATGGAGGCTGCAGCTGATGCAACAGGCGCGAAACTGAATGGGGATTATCGTGTTGAGACTGTTCCGCTGGAGAATGCCATCCTGCTAAAATCGGTGAATCTACTGAAACCATTGATTGATGCCGATATCATCATTAATCTGGCAAAGTTGAAGACACACATGATGATGGTCTATACCGGTGCCATTAAAAACATGTTTGGTGCTGTTGGGGGTACAGAAAAAGCAGATTTCCATGCCAGAATGAACAATTATGACGACTTTGCCAAAGCATTGGTAGACATCCACTATGCGGTGAAGCCGACGCTGAACATTATTGATGGTGTGACTGGTATGGAGGGTGAAGGACCAGGTTCCGGTATTCCGAGACGTATCGGTGTAATTATAGCTGCAGAAAACCCTTTTGAGGCGGATGCTGTTGCTTTGGACATTATTGGTGTGCCACATGCAAAAGTACCTGTGATGCGTGTTGGACTGGAACATGGCCTGTATCAGCCGGAGAATATAACCATCCTGGGTGAAGATAAAGCCACCTTTTTCATTAGCGATTTTGATGTACCGTCTTTGCATTTACGCGAGTCAGGTGCCAAGCCGGACAAAAACTTTCTGTCCAGACTTGGTGGTTTCACCAGACCCAAACTGGTAATCAGAACGGCTGACTGTATTCGCTGTAAAAAATGTCTGGAAGCCTGTCCTGCGCATACCATCCATATAGAAGCAGATAAAACGATCAAGATTCATACATCGGACTGCATCCGTTGCTTTTGTTGTCATGAGCTGTGCCCTGAAAACGCCATTGATATTCAGCGTCCGTTCTTGTCCCGTTTGTTAATGGGTGAGAATATGACAGGCCGTCATATTCAAAAATAGGTGTGTAGCCTACTGAAATCATAAGAAAAGACATTGTGTGATGCCCAATTAAGAACAGGTGTGGGCTTACTTGTTAACTGGTGGTACAATTTGTTTAAAGTGGTTCTTAAAAGAAAACTTTAACACTTTTCTCTGTGAGAACGACAGTTTTTGAGAAATTCATGATTACTTTTGTATCTTTTTGAATTCTTATGGTAAGATATATATGTGTCCATCTTACTACGAATAGTTGGGAGAACGCGGATGAATGTTGAGTATATCAATCCATTTATAGAAGCAAGTCAGTCAGTTTTTCTGACAATGACAGGGAAAAAACCAGCGTTGGGCAAAGTATTTGTGAAAAAAAACCCTTTTGCCAGCGCCAACGTTGCTGTAATTGTTGGCTTAACCGGTAAAATTCGTGGCCAGGTTATTATTTCTATGTCTGTAACCTCTGCTTTAGAGATAGCCTCGGCGATGATGGGTGGTATGACGGTCGCTGAATTGGATGAATTGTCGAAAAGTGCAATTTCTGAGCTTGGGAACATGATCATGGGTAACACCGCTACCATTCTTGCCAGTCGTGGCATTGGTATTGAGATTACACCGCCGTCTCTGCTCATTGGTGAAAAAATGCTCATTACACCCGCACATATGACAACTGTTTGTATTCCTCTGAACATGTCGGATTCGTGTTCTTTCGAAATCGATGTATCGTTGGCAGAATAGCACCCTTATACGAAAAAAGCACAACCGTTCGTATTCTGCTGACCACTACAGCATCGTGTTCTTTCGAAATCGCTGGTTTGTCGGTAGAATAGCATTATTCAGTAAAAGGAGCACTAAATTTATTGGCTTTGAATATTGTGTTGTATGAACCGGAGATACCACAAAATACCGGGAATATTGCTAGGACCTGTGCTGCAACGGGGACCAATCTTTTTTTGATTGGTCCGTTAGGCTTTTCGATCTCAGACCGCTATTTAAAGCGTGCCGGACTCGATTATTGGAAACAGGTCGATGTGACATTATATGAAAACTGGCAGGCGTTCGACCAAAAGCATGGGGAGGGCACCTTCTTTTTTGCTTCAACAAAATCTGCAAAAGCTTACACAGAAGTAGCATATCCGGACAATTGCTATATTGTGTTTGGTCCAGAATCACGTGGCTTACCGGAACCTCTGTTGAAAAAAAATTACACAGACTGTATCCGCATTCCCATGCGGGAACAGATTCGGTCTTTAAATTTATCCAATGCTGTGGCCATTGTCCTCTATGAAGCATTGCGACAAAGTGCCTTTACGGGATTGGAACAGGAAGGACATCTGACCGGTTGTGAGGGTTCGTAATCAGATGTACAAGGTTAATATTTCGCAGGTATGCATTAAAAGTGAAACAATGGGATTAACAAAGCCTGATATAGAAAAATGATTATTTTGCGTTTCACCATTACAAATACAATCGACATGGCAAGAAGGAGGACACAAAATGAAAATTCGGAAAATTGGTATATTGACAAGTGGTGGCGATTGTCCCGGATTGAATGCCGTATTAAGGGCTGTTGTAAAAACCGCTATTCATAAAGGTGTTGAAGTAGTTGGCTTCAAAGATGGGTATGTTGGCTTGGTATATAATCGCTTTATGAAGCTGGACAGTCAGGAAGTGTCAGGCCTCATCGATAAAGCGGGCACTATCCTGGGAACGACCAATAGTTTTAATCCCTTTGCAGTGACCGTTGACAAAGATGGCGACAGTAAAGTCCGTGATATGACAGACCGCATCAAAGATACAATTGCAATGCACAATCTGGAATGCCTGATTGTGATTGGTGGGAACAATAGTATTGCCGTTGCCAAAGGACTCTCAGATCGCGGCATTCCAATCGTGGTGGTTCCAAAAACGATAGAAAATGATGTTCCGGAAACAGACCGCGCTATTGGCTTTATGACAGCGGTAGATACTGTTACCAATGCCATTGACCGCCTGCACTCCACCGCCGAATCTCACCACCGTGCCATGGTTGTTGAAGTAGTTGGTGCGTATGCCGGATGGGTTGCTTTGCATTCCGGTATTGCCGGTGGGGCAGACATCATTTTGTTACCAGAGATTCCATACAACATCAATGCGGTCGCCAGGAAAGTGCTGGATCGAAAAAATGCCGGAAAAGGATTTAGTATTATTGTTGCTTCTGAAGGGTGCAAGGCTGACAATGAAAATGGCAGTACTTCCGGTTACATTCCGGATATCGGAGATACGATACGATTCGGTGGTGTTGGTACAGATATTGCCATGGAACTTGAAATGTTAACCCGGCTTGAAGCACGGGTCACGGTATTGGGCTATTTGCAGCGTGGCGGAGAGCCATCGCCAGCCGACCGTATTTTGACCACACGTTTTGGTGCGGAAGCTGTGAATTTGGCTTTGGACGGACAATTTGGTGTAATGGTAACCCTAAGCAATCTTGATATGCACTGTATTTCTTTGGACGAAATTGCTGGAAAATTCCGTACAATTCCGACAGACGGTGAACTGATTCGCATTGCCCGTGAAACGGGTGTCAGCTTTGGCGAAAAATAACGCGCGACAGAAGAGGCTTTTATGAAGGGCTTTGAACCCATTACAATGAAAGACCAGTGTTTGATCGAAAAAATACTGGGTAGAAACGTTCCCCATGCCTCCGAAATGACGTTCACCTATATGTATATGTGGCGGGACGATTATTGTTTTTCATATACGATCGCTCATGGTTATTTGTTGATTCTTTCAGAGTCGGATTGCGATATTCCGTTCATGCTCAGTCCACTGCCGGTGGACGGGAAGTATGCTGAAGAATCATTCAAAAAAGTGGCTTATTGGTTGCTTGCCTGTTTTCAAAAGGAAGGAAAAGCACTCGCCTTTGGCCGCGTGGAAGAAGGTCTGTTACCGTGGTTTCAATTGCTGGGAGAAGCGTTCTTTCGATTTGAACCATCAGAAACGACGGCAGATTATGTGTACCTGGGAGAAGAAATGCGCAGTCTCTCCGGCAGAAAGTTTGCGTCAAAACGAAACCACATCAGTCAATTCAAACGTCAACATGGACAGTACGATATTTTACCAATTCAAAAAGAACACCTCGGAGAATGCAAGCGCATCATGGAAGAGTGGTGTATAGAAAGAGACTGCCAGTGCACGTCACCACAGGGTTGCGAACGCTATGCCTTCAATCAGCTGGCGGTCGTATGGGATCAAATGCCGGTGAGTGGCATACTCATTCGTATCCATGGAAAGTTTGAAGCCTTTACTGTCGGTGAACAATTGAATGCAGACACAGTTGTTGTTCGGTTTGAAAAAGGGAACACGGCTGTTCATGGCATTTATACGGTTGTATTTCAAGATTATATGACACATCACTGGCCGGATGCTCTTTATGTGAACCGCGAGGAGGACATGGGCAAGGAAGGCTTGAGAAAAGCAAAAGAATCATACTATCCCTGTCACATGTTGAAGAAATTTACGATTTATTATATTGGGCAGTGATCCGTTGTGCGCAACAAGGAGTAAAAGCATGCAAGCAAAAGTATTGATTGTGATGGGTAGTGATTCAGATTTACCCGTTCTTGAAAAAAGTATAGCATTATTGAAAGATTTTCAGGTGGATGTGGTTGCCCATGTTTGCAGCGCCCACCGCACACCGGAGAGGGCAGCAGAATTGTCCCGAACGGCGGAAGAAGAAGGTTTTTCCGTCATTATCGCCGCTGCGGGAAAAGCAGCCCACTTGCCAGGCGTCCTGGCAGCGTTTACATGTCTTCCGGTCATCGGTCTGCCCATTCTATCTTCTACCCTGGATGGCCTGGATTCCCTGCTTTCCATCGTTCAAATGCCGGCGGGTATACCGGTGGCAACGGTTGCCATAAATGGCGGTGAAAATGCTGCACTGTTGGCTGTTCAGATGATGGGTGGTCAATTCCCGGCACTACGTACCGCTATGAAAACGTATAAAGAAAAGATGGCTGAAAATGTACTTGCCAAAGACCTCAGGTTGCAAGAAAAGATGAAAGGATTGGTTTAGGATGGCAGAGAATTTTCGTATGGATAAGCTGCATGTATCAAGTCCTGAGGAGTTCCCTTCGGATAAGCTGAGCGTCTCAAGTTCAGAGGTATTCCCTCTGGATAATTTTAGTACCTCAAGTCCAGAGAATTTCTGTATAGATGACATTCAATTTTCAAATTTCGAAAATTTATCGACCGAAGATCATTTTGCTTCGTCATTGAATGAAGCTTGTGGTTTGTTTGGTATTTACAACAACGACAACCTTGACGTGTCTCGACTCACCTATTTTGGTTTGTATGCCGTGCAACACCGTGGTCAGGAGGGTTGTGGCATCGCTGTCAATGATCATGGTGATATTCATGGACACAAGGGGCTCGGTTTGGTGCCGGATGTTTTTACCGAACGTGTTTTAAATCGCTTAAGCGGTAAAACAGCCATCGGTCATACCCGCTATTCTACCACAGGTGCAAACACAGTAGAAAACTGTCAACCCTTAATTGTTACCTATAAGAATTCCCGCGTGGCGCTTGCCCACAACGGGAATTTGGTGAACGCCATCAAATTGCGCCGTGAACTCGAAGACAAAGGGGCGATCTTTCAGACATCGACCGATACAGAAGTTATTGCCAACCTCATATCACGCAATCGTCTGCAGTATGAGAGCCTTGAAGAAGTTCTGGTTGAAACAATCAAAACCATTGAGGGTTCTTTTGCCATTGTCATGCTCACACCAAAACGCCTGATTGGCATCCGGGATCCCCATGGCTTCCGTCCGCTGTGCATTGGACGGTTGGATAACTCGTATGTGCTGACATCGGAAACCTGTGCCTTGGATGCTGTCGGCGCAAAGTTTATACGGGATGTGGCACCTGGCGAGATTGTTTTCATTGGTGAAAACGGTATAGAATCGATCCGTATGACAGATACAAAACGTCACCTTTGTATTTTTGAGCATATATATTTTGCCAGACCGGACAGTTTTATCGACGGCGCATCGGTCTACCATGCCCGATTGGATTCAGGACGGATGCTGGCCAAAGAACACCCGGTGGATGCTGATTTGGTCATTGGGGTGCCCGACTCCGGCTTAACCGCCGCCATTGGTTACTCGCGTGAATCCGGCATTCCCTACGGCGAAGGTCTGATTAAAAACCGTTATGTGGGCAGAACCTTTATTCAGCCCCAACAAGAACAACGGGAACAAAGTGTCCGAATTAAGCTGAATGCCTTAAAAGATGAGGTAGCCGGTAAGCGGATTATTATGGTGGATGATTCCATTGTAAGGGGGACGACCAGCCGGAACATTGTGCACATGCTCAAAGATGCCGGTGCCAAAGAGGTGCATATGCGCATCAGTTCACCGCCGGTCATGCACCCCTGCCATTTTGGCATTGATATTGCATCCCGCTCACAGCTTATTGCCGCATCCCATTCCGTGGAGGAAATACGACGTTTCTTAGGGGCTGACAGTATTGGTTATCTTAGTGTTGCTGGCTTGGTTACCTGCCCCAAAGGAAATCCTGATGACGGCTACTGTACAGGCTGTTTTACCGGTAAGTACCCCATCAATGTACCGGATGAGTCAGACAAGCTTGCCATGGAAGGGATTATGAAGTACCGATCGATGAACATCGAAACACTGGATGAAGAATAGGTTCAGGTGTTACGTGACTGTGTTTTTTTTTGAGTTATAAAGGACAATGAAGAACAAGTGCGACTTATCATGACAGGGCAATGGTGCTGCAGATTTGTACCCCATGCGTCCTCGTTGAGTTCGCACAAAGCCTGCTGAAAATGCTGCGCATTTTCAGATTTGTACCCCATTGAAGATTTGTTTTTGTGAAACAGGAATTTGATTGACTGTTCAGGGTGGAGGATTTTGAGGATGGCGAGTTATAAAGAAGCCGGTGTGGATGTGCGTGCCGGATATAAGGCTGTTGAACTGATGAAGAGCCATGTTGGGAAAACCATGCGGCCAGAAGTCTTGTCGGGTATTGGTGGTTTCGGCGGTCTTTTTTCTCTGGAATCCATACAAATGAAAGCACCGGTGCTGGTCTCCGGCACGGACGGAGTGGGCACAAAGCTGAAAATTGCTTTTTTATTGGACAGACATGACACGGTTGGCATTGACTGTGTGGCTATGTGTGCCAATGATGTTATTTGCAGCGGAGCCCAGCCATTGTTTTTTCTGGATTATGTAGCGCTTGGAAAACTGGTACCTGAAAAAGTAGAACAAATTGTTAAAGGTGTTTCGGAAGGTTGTATACAGGCTGGTTGTGCTTTGATTGGCGGAGAAACCGCAGAAATGCCGGGGTTTTATCCGGTAGATGAGTACGATTTGGCTGGTTTTGTTGTGGGTATTGTGGACAAAGAAAAAATGATCGACGGGTCGAAAATGCAGTCTGGTGATGTGCTCATCGGCTTGGCTTCTTCCGGCATCCACAGCAACGGCTACTCGTTGGTGCGCAAAGTATTCAACGTTGGCAGTGATAATCTGGTGCGTTTCAATGAATCTCTTGGTTCCAGTGTTGGGGAAGAGCTCTTAAAACCAACACGGATTTACGTCAAAAGTGTGCTGTCCTTATTAAAAGAGTTTGATGTACATGGCATATCTCATATTACCGGTGGCGGGTTTATTGAGAACATCCCGAGGATGATTCCGTCACATTTGCAGGCCGTGGTTGAAAAAGGTACGTGGACGGTTCATCCCATTTTTAAACTTTTGCAGGAATTGGGAGAAGTGGAAGAAATAGAGATGTACAATACCTTCAACATGGGGATTGGCATGGTTTTGGCTGTAAAGGCAAAAGATGTCGATGCTGTTTTGGCCCATTTAAATACTTGCGGTGAACATGCAACCCGCATTGGTTCTGTGACAGAAGGCGAAGGCGGGTTGACCCTATGCTGAACATTGGCGTTCTGGTGTCTGGCGGGGGTACCAATTTGCAGGCCATTATCGATGCGGTAGAAGACGGTTCCTTAAAAGAATGCCGCATAACAACCATCGTGGCCTCTAGATCCGGTATTGGTGCCATTGGCCGTGCGATGAAGGCTGGTATTCCCTATACGGTTCTTTCCAGAAAAAACTACCCGGTAGAATCGGATTTTCATGACACCATGGTATTGCACATGCAGCAGAATAAGGTGCAATTGGTGGTGTTGGCAGGGTATCTGAGCATGATTGGAGAACCCCTGGTCCGTGCATATCCCAATGCCATTATGAATGTACACCCGGCTTTAATTCCGGCTTTCTCAGGTAAGGGTTACTATGGACTGGTGCCCCATCAAAAAGTACTTGAAGCAGGGGTGAAGGTGACCGGTGCGACTGTTCATTTTGTGGATACACAGTATGACAGCGGGCCGATTATTTTACAAAAAGCTGTTTCTGTTTTGGCCGGGGATACACCTGAAATTTTACAACGCCGCGTAATGACCGAAGCAGAATGGGTTCTGTTGCCGGAAGCCATTCGTTTGTTTTCTCAGAACAAGCTGCGCGTGAATGGTCGGCAGGTTGAGATTTTGGACTGAAAAAGAAATACAATGATAATATGCTGAAATGGTCAGGGCTTTGGATTTTTCAAGTGAAAGGATAGGTTCATGAAAGTATTGGTTGTCGGCGGCGGTGGTCGGGAACACGCCATTGTTTGGAAATTGAAGCAGAGCCCTTTGGTCACAGAACTCTTGTGTGCACCGGGGAATGGCGGTATTGCCAATTTGGCTACCTGCGTGGATATTGCAGCGACCGATATTGAAAATATGACACAGTTTGCTTTGCGTGAAAAATGTGATTTTGTGGTGGTTGCACCGGATGATCCATTGGCAATGGGCATGGTGGATGCACTTGAAGCCGCCGGGCTTCCTACCTTCGGACCTCGGAAAAACGCAGCCATTTTGGAATCGAGTAAAAGCTTTTCAAAAAACTTTATGCAAAAATATCATATTCCGACAGCCGGTTATGCTGTTTTCACAGAAGTTCAAGCGGCCTGTGACTGGTTGGAATCACAGAAAATGCCCATTGTTGTGAAAGCTGACGGACTCGCAATGGGTAAGGGTGTTGTGATTTGTGAAACCCTTGAAAGTGCTAAAGACACTGTTTGGGATATGATGGAAAAGAAGAAGTTTGGCGAAGCCGGTTCCCGCATTGTGATTGAAGAATTTTTGAGCGGCCCGGAAGTAACGGTGCTTGCATTTACGGATGGTGAAACCATGTTGCCCATGGTTTCTTCCCAGGATCATAAACGGGCTTTTGATAATGACGAGGGCTTGAATACTGGTGGCATGGGTACGTTTTCACCATCACAGCATTATTCGGATACGACCGCCGACTGGTGTATGAAGCATATCTTTTTACCGACCATGGAGGGGATGAACCAGGAAGGACGGCCTTTTCAAGGAGTGATATACTTTGGTTTGATGCTCACAGCGGACGGACCGAAAGTGATTGAATACAATGCCCGCTTTGGGGATCCCGAAACACAGGTTCTTCTGCCAAGGATGGAAAATGATTTGATGGCTGTTTTTCTGGCAACCCGGGAAAAACGATTGAATGAATGTTCTCTTACTTGGAAACCAGAAGTGGCGGTTTGTGTGATGATGGCCTCCGGAGGGTATCCTGAAGCGTACAGCAAAGGGTATAAAATTGATGGCCTTGCAGCGGATGAAAATGCGGGTGTGATGGTTTTTCATTCTGGTACCCGTTGCACAGCCGATGGCTATGTGACCGCTGGTGGCAGAGTTTTGGGAGTCACCGCTTTGGGAGAAGACATGGCGAAGGCCAGGGAACTCGCTTATGCAGGGGTGGAGAAAATCTCCTTTGAAGGCGCTTTTTGGCGCACGGATATTGGCATTAAAAAATGATCGGATGATTGTACTCCAGAAAGTCGTTTCGCGACATTATCCCGCAAGTTTTCTTGGGGGAAAATGCAACAAAGCAGCAATCTGGGACAAATCAACTCGATTTTCCAGCATTCTACGAATACCGGTATAAGTTATCTGAGGATAACTTGTACCAAAAAGTCACTTAGTGACATTTTGGCATGTAATGATCAGATTAGGAAAATGTGAAAATGGGTGTTGAAAACAGCAGAAAGAATATCATTTTGATTGGCATGCCTTCGGCAGGGAAAAGCACCCTGGGGGTTCTGTTGGCGAAGGCTTTGGGTTATGCTTTTCTGGATACCGATATATTGATACAGGCTCGAGAAGGTAAAAAACTATTTGAATTGATTCAAACGCTAGGCCCGGAAGCCTTTATCCGGCTGGAAGGGCAGGCAATCTGCTCTTTGGATGTTGAAAGAACGGTTATCGCGACCGGCGGCAGCGTTGTTTATGATGCAGAAGCCATGGGCTATTTAAAACGCATAGGAATGGTTTTCTTTTTGGATGTTCCCTGCGATGAAGTGCGAAGGCGTCTGGGGGACGCTTCTCTTCGGGGCATTGTGATGAAACCCGGGCAGCCTTTTAAAGAGATGTACGCAGAGCGAAAAGTGCTTTATCAGCGGTATGCAGATAAAACAGTTTCCTGGTGGGATGGTGCAGGGATGGAGGACATGGTCAACGCCATGGTCAAAGACAATGGAAAGACAAGAACATTTATTGGGTAAAAAAGTGTGCAGTGGCTTCTGTTGCACGAAAATAGAAAACTTCGGTGTAAAAATTGGCAAACACAACATCTTGAGCGATGTGAATGTTCACATTCACTGCGGTGAATTGACAGCACTCATCGGGCCTAATGGTGCGGGGAAATCCACACTCTTAAAAGCCTTGCTTGGGGAGATGCCGCACACGGGGGAGTTGAAGTTTCTTTCCTCAACTGGTCGTCACAATGGCCATCCAGCCTTTGGCTATGTGCCGCAAACCCTTAGTCTGGACCGTTCTTCGCCAGCCAATGTGATGGATCTTTTTTTGGCATCGACAACAATGCGGCCGGCATGGTTTCCAACCGCCAGGAAAACAAAGGATGCCGTGCGCGGCTACCTGTCCAGAACCGGAGCAGAATACCTGGTTGATCGCCGCCTGGGTGCCTTGTCGGGCGGAGAACTGCAGCGTGTGCTCCTGGCCATGGCCTTACATCCGATGCCGGACCTCCTCCTTTTGGATGAACCTGTTTCCGGTGTGGATCAAAATGGTATGAAGGCTTTTTATGAACAGGTGTCTGCACTGCGGGCTGTATATGATATATCGAGTATTATCGTAACACATGATTTAGATTTGATTCCTGCGTATGCAGATCGTGTCATCCTCCTCAATGGCACTGTATTGGCATCTGGTACACCGGATGATGTCTTTGCGTCTTCTGCTTTCCGTACTGCTTTCCCTGGACATCAGCCGATTCTGACGCAGACAACGAAAAGCAATGCATTGGAGTTACTAGGAGAGTTAAATGTTTCCTATACGCAAGACAACATGAATATGCCAATAAGCAAGGGTGATGAAGAAGCAACGTTTACAAATGACCGCCTTGTTACAGCTTGTGAAGATCAAAAGCAAACCCGACGACTCAAGTACAACATTGAGCAGCTGAAAGAAATGAGCCAAACATCAGCGAAGCCTGCCAAAAATCAAATAAGTAAAACCGAAGTCCGTCATACAAAACAAAAAAACATGGCAAATATTCGTCTCGGTAAGGCTAAAAGTAAAACAGATGTTAGTCGCATAAAACCAGATAACAGAACAATTGTTAGTCACATAAAAACAAATAATAGGACAGATGTCAGTAGCATAAAACCAGATAACAAAACAATTGTTAGTAGCGTAAAAACAAATAATAGAACAGCCGTAAGTAGCACAAAAACAAATAATAGGACAGACGTCAGTAGCGTAAAATCGGATAACAGAACAGATATCAGCAGTATAAAAACAAATAACAAAACGGACTTAAAAAGGACAAAACGCGGGAAGGGGAAACCTCAATGACACTCTGGTACCGTATTCTGTCGTTTTTGCCCTTTGATTGGGCACAGCCGGACCGCATGATGTTTATGAAAAATGCCCTGCTGGCCATCGTCTTATTGGCACCGGTTTTTGCCTTGCTGGGCACCATGGTTGTGAACAACAAAATGTCTTTTTTCTCAGATGCACTCGGACACGGTGCTTTTACCGGCCTGGTCATTGGCGGCATCCTTGGTTTATTGGTACCTATTTGGGCGGCCATATTGTTTTCGGTGGTGTTTTCTGTTCTTGTAACGGTTGTCCGCTACCGAAGCGGGATGGCACCTGATACCATTATTGGCGTCTTTTCCTCAGCAGCTGTTGCACTGGGTTTGTTTCTTGCCACAGGCAGCGCTGGAAAAACGGTACGGCTTTCATCTTTCCTGGTGGGTGACATTCTTTCGATTGGAAAAGCTGATATTTCCTTATTGGCTGCATTGCTCTTGGTGGTTGTGGTTCTTTGGATACTGTTTTATAACCGTTTGCTGCTCATCAGCATCAGCGCTTCCCTGGCCAGAAGCCGTGGGGTGCAGGTTTTTCGGGACGAATTGTTGTTTACGGTTTTGGTGGCGGTCGTAGTCACTGTATCCATGCCGTGGATTGGTCTTCTGGTCATCAATTCTTTTTTAATTCTACCGGCGGCTGCCGCGCGAAATATTGCGTCAGGATCACGACAATATACATGGATTACCGTGGCCATTTCCCTCGTTTCCGGTGTTGTTGGCTTATTCATCTCATATACAGTCGATTCCGCAACCGGAGCAACCATTGTTTTGGTTATGACGGTGTTTTTTTTCATATCGATGCTGGCCGGAAGACGGGGTTGAACTCTGAAAATGTGCAGCATTTCCAGCAAGTTTTATTCGAACTTGACGAGAACGCATGGGGTTGAACTCTGAAAATGCGCAGCATTTTCAGCAAGTTTTGAGCAAACTCAACGAGGACGCATGGGGTATAACTGTGTTTTGAGATGAAAAGAAAGGGTTAATAAATGGAAAAACTAACGGCTGGAGATCTTCGAAAACCACTGGATATTTCCTTTTTCCCCTTCGAAACCACAGCTGCATTGCCACCGTCTGCTGACCTTATCGGTCAGAAGCGTGCAGAGGAGGCGCTCAATTTCGGCATCCGAATACATCAGGACGGCTTTCATATCTACATGTGCGGACAGGCAGGTGAAGGGAAAACCCGCTATGCCCTGAATTGTACGCAAAAAGCAGCAAAAAGCCTTCCGGTGCCAGATGATTGGGTTTATGTCCATAATTTTGATTTGCCTGAGCAACCCAAAGCCATGGCTTTACCGGCCGGTTCGGGCAAAACTTTTAAGCAGGATATGGAAGATTTTATCCGCATCATTGAACAGGAAATTGTCAAAGCGTTTGACGGGGAAGATTATCAGTCGGAACGCACGAGAATTGTCCGCCAGTTCAAGGACAAAAAAGACCTCCTGGTTGTGGCGCTGAACCAGGAAGCCATGAAGCGCGAGTTTAAGGTCAAGATGAACACTTCCGGCATTTACTTTCTCCCTGTCATTGATGGGGACACCGTGGATGAAGAAAGTTTTAAGGAATTGGACGAGGAAGTCAAAAGCACCGTTACGCGCCATATGGAACTCCTGCAAAAAGAAAGTGCAGACACGGTGCGAAAAATCCGTGAAGTGGAATCCGAGGCCGAGGAAGCTGTAAAAGAATGGGAATCCCGCATTGCATTGTATGCTGTCGGGATGCATATGGATGACTTAAGAGACAAGTATACTGCCTTCCCGCTGGTGCTGGACTATCTGGAGCGAGTTCGCAGTGATATTTTAAACAATCTGAATGCGTTGCGAACCGATGATTTTGGCGACGACCAGCAGGCTGCCTTCATGCAAATGATGATGAAGAGGAATCAGGAGGACGACCCGCGTGAACGCTACCGGATTAATCTGCTTGTGGACAACAGCAATCTTTCCGGGGCACCCGTCGTTATCGATTACAACCCGACATACCAAAATATGATGGGGCGCTGTGATTATGAAAACGAGATGGGCTCTTTGACCACCGATTTCATGCACGTTAAGCCCGGCTTGTTTCACCAGGCCAACGGGGGTTTTCTGATTATTCAAATGAACGATTTGATCATGAACCCACAGTCTTTTGATGCCATCAAGCGCACGCTGAAAACAAAACTGATTACAGTTGAACCGCCCAGAGACCAATCCAACCTGATGGGACTGGCTGTGCTGAAGCCGCAGCCGATTCCGGTGGATGTGAAGGTGATTCTGGTTGGCAGCAATGATATTTATCAACTGCTGGTTCATCTGGATATAGACTTTAAGAAACTATTTAAGATTAAGGCTGAATTTGATGATGAAATGTCCCTGACGGCGGAAAATGTGCACAAGCTTTCACAGTTCATCTCTTCCTGGTGCATGAAAGAAAGGCTCCTGCACCTTGATGCAGCTGCTGTTGCTTCTGTTGTGCGGCATTGTTCCCGACTTGTGGAGCACCAGGAGAAATTGACAACCCACTTTAATGATATTGCCGCTTTACTGGTGGAAAGTTCTGCCTGGGCTGAAATCGACGGGGCGACGCTTGTGGGTGAGCCGCATGTAAGAAAGGCGATTGACCATCAGAAGATGCGTGCTGCCAAAATTAATGATGACTTGCTGGAAATGGTGACAACAGGCGATTTGCTGATTGATACTGAAGGTGCCGTGGTCGGTCAGATTAACGGCCTTGCTGTGCTTAACACGGGGGATGCATCGTTCGGAAAACCTTCGCGTATTACGGCAACCACTTATGTTGGAAAGAAAGGTATTATTGATATTGAAAGGGAGGTGGATACCGGTGGTTCAACCCATACCAAAGGCATTTTAATCCTGAGCGGCTATATGGGCAACAAGTTTTCACAAGAAAAACCGCTCTCCTTTGGGGCAACCCTCTGCTTTGAACAGATGTACGGGGGTGTGGATGGTGACAGTGCCTCGTCTACCGAACTCTATGCGCTGCTTTCGAGTTTGGCGGAGGTGCCCATTGACCAGGGTATTGCGGTCACCGGCTCTGTGAATCAGTACGGACAAATTCAACCCATTGGCGGTGCCACCTACAAGGTGGAGGGATTCTTTCAACTGTGCTGTGCCCGGGGTCTGAATGGGCGCCAAGGGGTTGCCTTGCCAATTCAGAATGTGAAAAATCTTGTTTTGTCGGATGAGGTCATCGACGCTGTCGCTGCGGGTCTGTTTCATATCTGGGCGATCAAGACAATCGATGAAGGGATTGCACTGTTAACAGACATGGAAGCCGGTGTGAAAGGCGATGATGGCACCTATCCGGAAAATTCTGTGAATGGCCGTGTGTATGTGAAACTTGGCCGCTATGCCGACACGGCTGCAAAGTATGCCGGCATAACAACCTGAGGCAGCGATAACAAAAATGGTCAAAGTTTCGTAGCAAACGGCAATCGGCAAAACGTGTAAGATAAAACAGAAGGTATAAGAAAAGGAGTTAGGTACGATGAAATGTATGGCATGTGGCTACAAACATAAGGAAACAGTTTCTGGAGAAGTGATATCGGATGGTGAAAAGCCTTTTGTTCAGCTCATCAACAGCTTTCATACGAAGGAAGAAGACGGGACATTGGACGAAATTTATCTCTTTGCCTGCCCGCAGTGTGGTACTGTGAAAGGACAACCCTGGCAGTAGTTTTCTCTTCCTTCATTGGGTCGGCAGGTTTAGGCTGCTTTTGTACCCACCCCTGCCTGTGAAGAAAAAATATTTTAAAGCCTCTTGCACCAATGGATTTCTTCCTGTATAATAACTCTTGCTGTGACATGGCATACTATGAAACCACAGATGGCAGATTTTATCTGGGAACTGTGGCGGAGAATGTCCGATTCTATGAAACCGGGCGACAAGTCACTCTACATCGATCGTGCGTT
>JBBRWP010000032.1:0-18881 GCA_038249175.1 Acetivibrionales bacterium | reverse complement strand
GGCAATCGTGTGATTGAGTGGAGTACCAGAGGAGATATGATCCATCATGTGGGGGTTGGTGATGTATATGTCATCGCTGGTCAAAGTAATGCAGCCGGTTATGGAAAAGCTACTATATTCGATCCTCCTGAGATCGGTGTTCACTTATTAAAAAATAATGGGAATTGGGATTTAGCTTCACATCCGCTGAATGAATCAACGGGGACAATTCATGAAGAAAACAGGGAGGGCGCAAATCCCGGGCATTCTCCTTATTTGAGTTTTGCGAAACAGCTCAAAAGAGAACTTGGATACCCCATTGGCTTAATACAGACCTCTCTTGGGGGATCGCCGTTAAGCGCCTGGAATCCAGATGAAGATGGTATTTTATATAGAAACATGATGAATATCATTGCAACGCAAGAAAATAAAATTAAAGGGATACTATGGTATCAAGGTTGTTCTGATGCGATAGAAGGGCTGTGCGATTCATACCTTAGTAGATTTGAAAACATGGTTTCGCATCTGAGAACAGATCTAAAAGATGAGGGACTTCCAGTACTTACCGTTCAATTAAATCGACTGGTTACACCATCAACTGAAACAGCAGACAGGTGCTGGGGGAAAGTTAGAGAAGCACAAAGACAGGCGCCAAAGAAGATTAAAAATGTTTTTGTTATTCCATCGACAGACTGTACGCTTTCTGATGCAATTCATATCAGTTCGTCAGGTAACCTGGTTCTTGGAGAAAGGCTTGCTGGCATTGCACTAAAACATATATATGGAAGAAACACCGGTTTTGAGGGTCCAGATCTGCTAGAAGCCAGGACTATGAATAAGGATATGATACGTTTGACGTTTCACCATGTGTATAACAGGTTATACACTTTTGAAGTTGAAGCAGATTCTTTGCCCTTCACAGTCGAAGATGACGATGGTTTTTTACAGATAAAAAGTTATGAAGTTAAAAATGAGAATACCCTGACTATAAATCTGGGCAGACAAATAAAAGGTAGCTGTCAGGTGCATGGCGCTTATGAACAGAATCCTAAATTTGTTATACCAGTGGATTTTGCATCACATATACCTATACTATCTTTTTATGGCGTTCCTGTATTGTAAAAAATTGGCCACGTTCTCCGCCAGAGGGAGTGTGTGCCGACAACTTAACATATAAAAAGAGCGTTTCAATATAGAAACGCTGAGTTATGGTTCCTGTGATCGCCTGGACGATAGACTTGGCGGTACTTAACTTTTTACAGTGATTACAAAGGAGGCGAGCTGCAAGGATCGCTTCCTTTGTTGTGAAAAGGAAAATGACGCTTGTATAGATTGGAAAATCATGATACTCTATTAAAATTGAAACGTTTCCAAAATTGAATAATTTGAAACGAGATATGCAATCTCACAAACAGAATCTGTTGGTATTACTGACATAAAAGGAAACAATCGCACAAGCAAAACCTGTTGTTATCACATGCGCAAGGCAAGAACAATTAAATGGAACGCAGCGCGTTCGGGAGGAATTCATCATGGACGTATTCGCTTTTCGTCAAATTCACCTCGATTTTCACACTTCTGAGGTCATCGACAACATTGGCGGAGAATTTTCTAAGGAACAATTTCAAAAGGCGCTCAAACTTGGACATGTCAATTCCATCACTGTCTTTTCAAAGTGCCACCACGGCTGGGCTTATCACCCTTCCAAAGCCAATGAGCAGCATCCTGGCCTATCCTTCGACTTGTTAGGGGCACAAATTGAAGCTGCCCATGAAATCGGTGTAAAAGTACCGGTTTACCTTTCTGCCGGCTTGGATGAAAAAATGTCCCGTCGACACCCGGATTGGCTGCTTCGGAACAAGGATGAAAGCACCACCTGGGCAAAAGACTTTATGGAACCAGGCTATCACGAATTCTGTATGAACTCCCCTTATTTGGACTATTTGGCGGCACAGGTGAAAGAGGTTGTGGAAAATTATGATGCCGATGGTATATTCCTGGACATTGTTGGCGTACGCTCCTGTTATTGTCAACACTGTGTGGCAGCCGTCAGAAAGCTTGGAAAAACACCGGAAGACATCGATGCCATGCAATCCATTTGGGAAAAAACCTATGCCAATTACACGGCGTGCATGAACAAAACCATCCATGATATCAAACCAGGTTTGCGTATTTTTCATAATGGTGGGCATATTCGACGCGGACGTCGGGACCTTGCCCATATGGATACCCATTTGGAAATAGAATCTCTCCCGACCGGTGGTTGGGGGTATGATCATTTTCCTCTTTCTGCACGCTATGTGCAGCAAATGGGTATGGAATTCTTAGGGATGACCGGAAAATTCCACACCTCCTGGGGAGAATTTGGCGGTTTCAAGCACCCGAACGCGTTGCGCTATGAGGTTGCTTTAAATATGGCGAATGGGGCGAAGTGCTCTATCGGGGATCAGCTGCACCCGGAAGGCAAGATGGATGAAGCCACCTATCGTTTGGTGGGAGCGGCGTACGCTGAAGCGGAAACCAAGGAACCCTGGTGCGGTAATGTCCAAAATGTAGCGGATGTTGGTGTTTTATCAGTGGAAGCCTGTGGTGTTAAAGAATCTACAACAGGGGGGCACGGCCATACCGGCATTTCGGATACAGGTGCCATACGGATGTTGCTGGAAGGGAAGATTTTATTCGATGTATTGGACCTCGCATCAGATTTTTCTCGCTATAAGGTACTGGTTTTGCCGGACAAAATTCGCATTACAGAAACACTCAAGAGCAAAATAATGGACTATATCAGCACCGGAGGGAAATTGCTCGCGACAGGAGAATCAGGCCTCTATGCCTGCAACACCGAAGGTTGCGAAGGGTTTGCCTTTGATTTTGGTGCCAAATGGCTAGGGGAGAACTCCTTTCAACCGGACTATTTCCGTCCGGCTTTCGAGATGGATCATCTGTTTCTATCGGCCTATATTTTCTATGCCAAAGGCCAGCGCATTGCTATCGATGGCGGCACGGTGCTGGGTGAACGCGAGGATCCTTACTTCAACCGCAGAACATTCACGTTCTGTTCCCATCAACACACACCGAGCAGTGGCAAATCCGGCGGACCGGGCATGATTGAGGGCTCTGCAGGTATTTACGTGGCCTGGAACATCTTCGAAGATTATGCAACAATGGGTAGCCTTGTATTGCGTGAAAGCTTCCTTTACGCGTTGAACCGCCTGTTGCCGGGAAAAACATTGCAAACATCGTTGCCGGCACAGGGGATTGTGACGCTCATGAAACAACCTTTGCAAAACCGTTATATCAACCATCTGCTTTATGCCAGCCCTGTGAAACGTGGCAATGGTATAGAGGTGATTGAGGATATTCTGCCTGTACACAATGTCTCTGTGACTATAAAAATGCCTGAAGGTGAAAAAATCTCTACCGTGACCCTTCAGCCTGCCAATACCCAACTTGTGTTTATACAACAAGACGCAAAAATCATCTATACCGTACCGGAACTGTTATGCCATCAGATGGTTGAGATTTGTTATTGAAATATTGAAAGTGTTAATCATAAATATTTTTCATTCTATAAAAGGTGGTGATCCAATAGGTTCACCGCCTTTTGACTTGATGAATGCATCTGAATTCTATGGAAATGTTCTAGCCACAACATGAAGCCATACAGTGATCCATTTGCCAGTACCGGTGCTGAAAATGGCATGTTCCAAAAATCATATATAAATTAGGCTGGTGATAGAAAGAGGCTGCATATGTCTACCATGAAAGATGTTGCGCGAAAGGCGGGTGTAGGCGTCGGTACTGTTTCACGATATTTGAACGGTTTTGTGCTAAAAACACAAACAACCGAAAAAGTACAGAAAGCGATTCTTGCTTTAGATTATCATGTAAACACGGTGGCCCAAGGTTTAAAAACAGACAAAACTTTCATGGTTGGTGTGCTTATACCAGATTTTTCAGACATTTATGGAACGACTATGGTGAAGTATCTGGAGCGTGGACTTTCAAGACAGGGTTATAATCTATTGGTTTGTGACAGCGCAAACAATACGGCAGAAGAAAAAGAAAAAATAAAACAACTGTTGCAGAGAAGGATTGACGGTCTCATTCTCTATCCGGCAAGTCCTGATATTGCATACCTGAACAATCTACCAAACCTGCATATTCCCATCATTACAGTAGATGTTAAAACACATGGATATCCCTGTGATCAGGTTTTAACAGATAATAAGGCAGCGACAATGGATGCAACAATGCACTTGCTGCAGCTCGGACATCGCCGTATTGGGCTTATTTCTGGCAAAGAAGGCTATTTTACAGCTGAAGAAAGAAAAGAGGGATATATAGCAGCACTACAGAATGCCGATATATCTGTAGATAAAGACCTGATTGCAATGACGACACACTATGATGCAGATGGTGCAAAAATGGCAATGCATCGTTTTATGGCCTTAGACAAGCCCGTAACGGCTGTGATTGCCTGCAATTATTATACAACCTTGGGTGTCATGCAGACTGTGTATGATCAGGATATTGATGTGCCGGGAAAGCTTTCGGTAATTGGCTTTGATAATCTTGGATTGTCTCAGATGACACGCCCTCCGATTACCATTGTTTCACAACCGATGGAGGAAATTGGAATTTATGCAGCAGACTTACTGATTGCTCGCATGCAGGGAAAATGGACTGATTTTCCTATTTTGAACCAGCAAAAAGCAACCTTGCAAATTCGACAATCAACATCGGTCCTTGAGCATGATGTAGATGGATACATAAAGTAAACACGAGACCTGCAATAGAAGGTTATCGTAATAACGGTTTATGTAAGAATAAAAAAATACAAGAATAGGAAATCACAAGAATAGGAAATCACAAGGGTAGGAACTCACAAGAATAGGAAATCACAAGGGTAGGAAAACACAAGGGTAGGAAAACACAAGGGTAGGAAAACACAAGGGTAGGAAAACACAAGAACATTTTACCAGGGACAAAACTAATATACAGGAGAATTGAGAAGTGATAGAGGATATTCTGCCTGTACACAATGTCTCTGTGACGATTATAATGCCTGAAGGAGAAAAAATTTCGTCCGTAACCCTTCAGCCAGCCAATACCCAGCTTACATTTTTACAGCAAGACAAAAAAATTATCTATACCGTCCCGGAACTGTTATGTCATCAGATGGTTGAGATTTGTTATTGAAATATTGCAGGTGTTGATTAGAAAAATTCTTTATTTCATAAAAGGCGGTGATCCAATTGGGTCGCCGCCTTTTGATTTGAATTTTTGATTTGAATTTTAGATTGCAATTCTTGATTTGAATTTTTGATTTGAATTTTTTGATTTGAAACCATTTGAAACCTTTCTCATGATTCATCTAAATGTTACACTGAAGTGACAATAAAAAATAATATGATGCTATGGTACTCAGGGAAAAGCATTGCTTTAATTCCGTATATTAAATATTTAAAAATGACTGGGCTTTTATATTGGAGTGTAAAAGATGGTAAGCATTCGTGACCTGGCAGATAAACTGAACCTTTCCAGTGCTACGGTATCCATGGCGCTCAACAATCGTCCGGGTGTCAATGAGGAAACGCGTCGTCGCGTCTGTGCTTTGGCAAAAGAGTTGGGCTATGCAGGGGGACTGATTCAAAAAAAGGAGAGAGGACGTGGCAAGATTTGTTTTGTGGTTTACCAGAGGCATGGCAAGGTGGTTGCGGATACCCATTTTTTTACTGAATTGATTCAATCAGTTGAGCAAAATGCGAAACTTTTCAAATACCAAATAGTTTTAATTTTTTGTACCTATGGTGAAAATGTTGCGCAGTGTGTCGTGGACCTGAAAAAAAACAAGCCTGATGGGATGATACTCTTGGGAACAGAAATGGAAAAAACGGATCTGGAAAACTTTTCGGCTTTGGATATTCCTACGCTGCTGTTGGACTGCGATATGCAGAATGTACGGATGGATAAAGTTGTGATCGACAATATCGAGGCGATGAAACGCGCCGTACAATATTTGTACGAAAAAGGATTTCGAGAAATTGGTCATCTGAAAAGCGCTGTTCCGATTCAAAATTTCACTGAAAGACAAAAAGGTTACCTGGAAAAAATGGAAGAACTCGGATTATTTCCTGTGGAATTTGATCTGACGTCCACACTCGAAAAAGCGGCACAAGATATGGAGGCATTACTTGGGCAAGGGCTGCAGCTGCCGCAGGCCTTGATTGCGGACAATGACATCATAGCCTGTGGTGCGATGAAAGCAATGAAGCGGGCGGGAATTTCAATTCCAGAAGAACTGTCCATTGTGGGATTTGACAACGTGTCACTGTGTACGCTGATGGATCCTGAATTGAGTTCTGTCAGTGTGAATCGAAAGGCGTTGGGTGCTTTGGCAATCAAACAACTGCATTGGCGTATCCATAAGCCCAAGGCCCCCTTTGTTAAACTGCTTGTGGATACCGGTTTTTCTGAACGTGACAGCGTAGGCATATGTCGCTGTGTTTCTGAAAACAAACGCAAATGTTAATTGCCAGGCAACCAGCGAATACGGGTGCAAATTAGATGGTGCTAACTTGAATAAAAAAAGACACTTCATGACTTTATGGTGTTCATTATCTGATAAGAATGAAATGGTTCATAAATTGAAAAGGCATACAAAATAATGTCACTTTAGGAGGAGAAAAAGATGCGTGACCAAAATGAAATGACAGTAGAGCAATACTGCCCCTTAGAGCTAAGCCTGCAGGGTAAAACAGAGGGGAATCCGTTTACCGATTACACCATTCATGCAACGTTTACCGGCGAAAACGAAACCCTGACTGTCGATGGTTTTTATGATGACTGCGGCACCTACAAAGTAAGATTTATGCCATCCTATACGGGCAAATATACCTACCGGGTTGCAGGTAACTTCGCCGATGCAGCAGCAGAAGGCGCTTTTGAAGTAACCAGGGCGCAGGAAGGCAATCGCGGTCCAGTGCATGTGGCAAATACCTATCATTTCGCCTATGCCGATGGCACGCCCTATTTGCCTTTTGGCACCACCTGTTATGTTTGGACGCACCAAAGCCAGGAAATGCAGCGTCAGACACTGGAAACGCTAAAGACGTCAGCGTTCAATAAAATACGCTTTTGTGTGCTCCCAAAACATTATCTCTATAACTTTGTCGACCCGGTCACCTTTCCTTATGAAGGAACCCCCTGTGACCGCAGTAGTCTGAACGAGGAGAATTTTGCGTATCATGGAGAATTGCCCGGCAATCATTGGGACTTATCAAGGTTTAACGTGGCGCACTTTCGTAATTTTGAGCAGCGCATTGAAGACCTGATGGCATTGGGGATAGAAGCAGACATCATTGTCATGCACCCCTATGACTGCTGGGGCTTTTGCCGTATGAACCGTGCACAGGATGATCTGTATTGGAAGTATGTGGTGGCTCGCTTTGCCGCCTATCGTAATGTTTGGTGGAGCCTTGCCAATGAGTATGATTTTTTGAAAGAAAAAACCGATGCTGACTGGTCACATTATGCAGAAATTCTGACAGAAAAAGACCCTTATCACCGCCTTCGGTCCATCCACAACGGATCGAGAATTTATGACTACACTGAGGCCTGGGCAAGCCATTGCGGTATACAAACTTCAGATTTGCATCGCATACCGGAATGGCGTGAACAGTTTAAGAAACCAATAGTGATTGATGAAATGTGCTACGAAGGGGATATAGATCAAGGTTGGGGCAATATCACACAAGAGGAAATGAGCCATCGCTGTTGGGAGGTTGCCATGCGTGGTGCTTATATTGGCCATGGCGAAACCTACGTGCATCCTGATAATTTGCTCTGGTGGAGCCATGGGGGTGTTCTTCATGGTGAAAGTGAAGCACGGATTGCTTTTTTGCGCCGCATTTTGGAAGAAGTCCCCGGTCATCGTGTCACTCCGAAATCCTACGGCTGGGACTTGCTCTGCTGTGCGCCTGAAGAAATGGCAGATGAAGGGCGCTACTTCCTGTTTTACTTTGGCAATAGGAGACCAGCCTTCCATAATTTCTGTTTTGATGACACAACGGACTACCGGGTGGAAATGATCAATACCTGGCAGATGACCATAGAAGATATGGGCGTGCATCGCGGATGGTTTAAAATACCAATGCCCGCGATGCAATACATGGCACTGCGTGTTAGTAAGATGTGACAGCAGGAGGCAGATATGACAGAAATAAATCGACTCAAGAGTATTGCCGCTGCGCGTAGAATAGATCTTCTTCGGATAATTCGCAATGCGCACGGAGGACATACTGGTGGAGCCCTATCCTCCACAGACATTCTCGTGACATTGTATTACCACACCATGAGGTTTAAGACTAAAGAGCCATCCTGGCCTGACCGCGATCGCTTCGTCTTATCTAAAGGACACAGTGTGGAGGGCTATTATGCCATCCTGGCTGATCTTGGCTACTTCCCAAAAGCAGAGTTGGACACCTATGGGCAGTTTGGTGCCCGTCTCATAGGCCATCCCTCCGTAAAGGTTCCCGGCGTCGAAATGAACACGGGAGCGCTAGGGCATGGCCTGCCAGTCGCTGCCGGCATGGCCCTGGGACAGCGGTTGAACGGCATTGATGCACGGACCTTCGTCTTGATGGGCGATGGCGAACAAGCGGAAGGATCTATCTGGGAGGCGGCCATGTTTGCTGCCCATCACCGGCTTGATAATCTGGTGGCCATCCTCGATCGAAACGGTCTGCAGATTAGTGGCAGTACCGAGGACATAATGACGCTCGAACCCTTGGCCGACAAATACCGCGCCTTTGGGTGGGCTGTCGTCGAGACAGATGGACATGATTTTGATGCACTCATCACTTTACTGGACTGCAAACCGCACACTTCGGGAAAACCCCTGCTGATTCTCGCCCGAACCATCAAAGGCAAGGGCGTCTCATTCATGCAAAATGTCGTAAAATGGCATCATGGTGTACCTGACGATGCGCAGTACCTGGCGGCCATACAAGAACTCGATCAACTGCAGAAGGAGGCGGAACAGGTATGAGCGCTCCCAATGGAATCCCCTGCCGTAAGGCTTTTACAGAGACACTCCTTGCCTTGGCTTTAACTGACAGAAGTTTAATTGCCCTGACTTCAGACGCACGCGGGTCTGTTACCCTGGACGAATTCGCCAAGCGCTTGCCCGACCAATTCGTAGAAGTTGGTATTGCTGAACAGAACGCGGTAGGCATTGCGGCAGGTCTTTCTACGACCGGGCGTAATGTCTTTGTTTGCGGACCTGCCTGTTTCCTGTCTGCTCGCAGCCTCGAACAGATTAAGATTGACGTCGTCTATTCAAAAACAAATGTAAAAATTATTGGTGTCAGCGGCGGTCTGAGCTACGGTGCGCTGGGTTTTTCCCATCATTCGCTGCATGATGTGGCTGTGATGCGTACCTTCACTGACATGACGGTTATCCTGCCCTGTGATGAACGCCAATCGCGGGCTATGACGCTGGCGCTCGCAGCTATGGAAGGACCTGCTTATGTGCGGATGGGACGCAACGCAGTCCCTGATGTCTATGAAGTGGATGATGTACCCTTTGTGATTGGCCAGGCCAACCTGCTGCAGGCAGGAACAGATGCAACAATCATCGCAGCAGGAGAAATGGTCCGACCAGCGCTTGATGCAGCAAAAAGGCTAGCGTCTGAAGAAATATCCGTTCGTGTTCTGGATATGCATACCATCAATCCACTTGACCGCAAGGCTGTCCTTGAAGCTGCCAAAGAAACCGGACATATTGTCACTGTCGAGGAACACAGTATCCATGGCGGTCTCGGTGGCGCGATTGCAGAACTGCTCTGTCAGGAATATCCCGTTCCCATGCGCATCCTTGGTGTGCCGGACATGCCTGTTCCTGCGGGCAACAGCAAAGACGTCTTTCATTACTTTGGGCTGGATGCCGGCGGCATTTCTGCCGCAGTTCGCTCTCTCCTGAGAAGCTGAACTTCTACTGTATTCAAGCTGCTTATAAGCTGACCTGCCCATCACTTGCAAGGAGGAACCGCCATGCACGCCAAAACCATTCTCGCCATCGATCAAGGTACGTCGGCCACAAAAGCAGTCCTTGTCGGAGCAGACGGTCAGATTATCGCACGCTGCGACGCGCAACACGCCCAAGTCTATCCCCATCCCGGTTGGGTGGAACACAATCCCAAAGAGATTGTACTCCGTGTATCCGAAGCCGTACGTGCTGTCCTCTCACAGGCTGGTTTCGACGGTTCGCAGATTGCTGCTGTTTCCGTCTCGAATCAACGAGAAACGGTCATGATCTGGGACCGTGCTACTGGAGAGCCGGTGTATCCTGCGATTGTCTGGCAGTGCAATCGCGCAGAATCCATCTGTCAACGAATGGAAGCGTGCGGATTGGCCGATATGGTTCAGCAACGGACTGGTTTGGTTCTATCTCCTTATTTCTCAGCGGCAAAGATGGCTTGGATTCTGGAGAATATTCCCGGTACGCGGGAACGCGCAGAACGCGGAGAACTCGCCGCCGGCACAATGGATTCCTGGATTGTCTGGCACCTCACAGGCGGTGCGGTTCATGCGACAGATTGGTCCAATGCAAGCCGTACGCAGCTTTTGAACATTAATAAGCTTTGCTGGGACCCGGATTTACTGGAAGCCTTCGGCCTGCCGGCATCCCTTATGCCTAAAATTTTAGACAGCGATGGTCCATTCGGCCAGACGACAATCGGTGGCATCCTCCCTTCTCCAGTGCCCATCACAGGCGTCATGGGGGATTCTCATGCCGCCTTGTTTGGCCAGCTGTGTTTTTCCAGGGGAATGGTCAAAACTACCTATGGGACGGGTTCCTCAATTATGATGAACATCGGATCCAAGCCGCTCAAATCAGAGAGCGGACTGGTCACCTCCATTGCATGGGGGCGGCAGGGCCAGGTAGATTATGTCCTGGAAGGCAACCTCAACTGCACCGGAGCTGTAATTAAGTGGCTCGTCGAAGACCTTGGGCTGATCTCTTCTCCCCGAGAGGCCGCTACCCTTTCAGCGTCTGTTGCAGACACCGACGGCGTATATCTTGTGCCAGCCTTTGTGGGTCTTGGCGCACCGTACTGGGAAAGCCGCGCCCGCGCGTCCATTTGCGGGATGACACGCGGGACGGGTAAGGCACAGGTCGTCAGGGCTGCGGAGGAGTGTATCGCCTACCAGGTCAAGGATATTGTGGACCGTATGGCAACCGATACCGGTTTTTCCATATTGGAAATGCGCGTGGATGGTGGTCCAACCCGCGATACATTTTTAATGCAGTTCCAAGCCGATATGCTGAACCTGAAAGTTACCGCCGGGCATACAGAGGAACTTTCTGCCCGCGGCGCCGCTTTGATGGCCGGATTGTCTATCGGAATCTGGAAGGATACTGAAGCCTTGGAACAGTTGCTGTTTCCTGCCACCGTTTTCAACAGCCAAATGGATGAGGCAACGAGGAGCCGTCTGTACACCGGCTGGAAATCAGCAGTAGCAGGTGTTCTAGCTGCTTGCAAATAAAAGGAGTATTCACCGCTGTTTATCCACTAGTCGAACGAACGCAAATTCGATGGAGAATATCACTATGAAATTTGGAGTTATCATCACCAATCGCAGCTTCTTTCCCGCTCATCTCGTTATCAGTGAGCGCAAAAACCTGCTGAACCGCTTAGCAGAAAAAGGTCATGAGGCTATACTGCTAAGCGAAACAGAAACACCCTTGGGAGCGGTCATGTCGCTTTCAGATGCCAAATCCTGTGCCGCCCTCTTCCAGAAGAATCGGGAGGAGATTGGCGGCGTGCTGGTCATCCTCCCGAATTTTGGTGATGAGATAGCTGTTGCGGAAACACTTGACCGTGCGAAGCTTAACGTGCCGATTCTCATTGTTGCCTGTGACGACGATCTGAACAAACTTGAATTAATCAATCGTCGTGACGCCTTTTGTGGAAAGCTTTCGGTGATGAACAACCTCTATCAGCGCGGAATTCGTTTTACGCAAACAAAGCGCCACACGCTGGATTTGAATGGAGCCGAATTCGGTGAGGAAGTCGAACGTTTTGCCGGTATATGCCGGGTTGTCCGCGGTCTCTCCCGTGCACGCATCGGCGCAATCGGGGCAAGACCGGATGCCTTCCACACCGTCCGTTATTCAGAGAAACTGTTGCAGGCCAGCGGCATCACGGTCAGCACTGTTGATTTATCTGAAATTATTGCAAGGGCGCAAGCCATGGAACACGGCGCCGCAGTTGATGAGATGATGACAAAAATACGGGCCTACGGACGCATTGGGCCAAAGGTATCGAAAGAAAAAATTGAGCGGCAGGCGAAGCTGGCGCTTACACTCGAGGCTTGGGTGGCAGAAAATGAATGTGATGCCAGCGCGGTGCAGTGCTGGGATTCTATTCAGAACAACTATGGTTGCGCAACTTGTCTGTCTATGAGCATGATGGGTGAAAGTGGCCGACCTTCTGCCTGTGAAATGGACGTGACCGGTGCGGTTACGATGCTGGCCTTACAGCTGGCATCCGGTTCACCGAGCGCATATCTAGACTGGAACAACAACTGGGGTGCGGAAAACAATGTCTGTATCAACCTGCACTGTTCAAACTTTCCCAAGAGCTTCTTTGGCCATGAGGATATAGAGATTGGCACCCTTGATGTTCTAGGCACAACCCTTGGCCAGGAAAACACATTTGGTGCCATTAAGGCACAGGTTTCTGAAGGACCGATGACCTTCGCTAAGATCACAACGGATGACCGTAACGGCCGTATCAAAGCTTATGTCGGCGAAGGCAACTTCCGTGCGGATAAGGTTCCTACGCCCGGCGGTGTCGCACTATGCCAGGTAGACAACCTGCAGGAACTGCTGCTGTATATGGGACGTAACGGATATGAACACCACGTGGCCATGAGCCGTGGTCAAACGGCAGATATTCTTGTGGAAGCCTTCAGCAACTATCTGGGATGGGATGTGTACCGTCACCAATGAGGCTTGGTGGTTTCATGAACATACATCAGCCCTGCAGGTATTTATGTTGTCTGGAATATCTTCGAAAATTATGCAATGAAGAACAGCTTGGTGTTGCGGGAGAGCTTCCTTTATCCTTTGAATCGCCTTTTGCTTTGACGAATTCGTCAAAATTCAGTATAATTCACTTGTCACAACATGAGGAGATGCATTGCATCCGTTTAAACATCTTACACTCAGAAAGGACCAGAAAATGAAAGTATTGCTTATTGGAGGTTCCGGAAATATCAGCCCGGCCATCGTTCGGGAACTGCAGAAAACAGGACACGACGTCACCGTGTTCAACCGGGGACACTACCCTGTTGAAGGTACCCGGCAGATAATCGGTGATCGTAATCAGTCAAAAGCTTTTGTGGAAGAAATGCGCCAGCATACCTTCGATTGTGTGATTGATCAAATCTGTTTCAGCGCATCACAGGCACAGGACCTGGTGGATGCTTTTGCAGGTCGTGTTGGGCAATTGGTATTTTGTTCTACCGTGAACACCTATATTGCCCCTGCCCCCAGTTACCCGGTAATCGAAGAAACCCCCATTGGTGCAGATGTTCGCTTTGAATATGCATATCAAAAGGTTCTGTGCGAAAAGCTCTTGGAGGAAGCCGCTACCAAAGGTGCTTTCCCACTGACCATTGTCCGTCCCGGCGCTACCTATAATGATACTTCCACACCTATTGCCTTTGTTGGGGATGGTTTGGGCTTGCTTTACCGCATCCGTGAAAAGAAACCCGTAATTGTACTGGGGGATGGCAGCACCTTATGGGGCTATACGCACCGTGACGATGTGGGGAAGGCGATTGCGCATACGGTCGGGAATAAAAAAACCTATGGTCAGGGATATACCATTGCGTCGATGGAAGTGATGACATGGGAGCAAATCTATACCAGCATTGCAGACGCTATGGATGTTGGCATGCCAGACTTTGTGCATGTGCCTTATGATTTACTGGATAAAGTACTTGGGGTAGAAAACTCATGGAACACACTCAATTTCCGTTTTAACAATATATACGACAACAGCAAGGCCATGCGAGACTTGGATTACAGCTACACCATCTCATGGGGTGAAGGTGCGAAGCGTATGGTGAAAACCCAACAAAACCTTGGAAACATTTCTGCTGCACACGAGCATCCCCAATACGATGAAATGGTACTAAAGATTCGAAAAGCATACAATACCTTGTCGCTTTAGAAAGAGAAAGATGGGCGTAACCGCAACGAAATGTTTGTAACGCAAAAAGCCAATTTATACCCCATGCACCCTCGCTGAGTTTGCACAAAACTTGCTGAAAATGCTACGCATTTTCAGATTTCTGCCCCTCATTTCCTCTAGGCGAGCAAATTCGCCATGCCGGCACTGGCAATCCCCCCATCCAGATAAGTAGCCGGTTTCGGGTCAAGCCAATGTACAAGCTGGTTTTTCATGGCGAACGCAAAGAAATGATTTCCCAAGGGGTTGTAATGACCGGACCCACCAATGAAGTATCTTTTGAGATACTCGGAAACAACATACACTTCATCCTTGTTGGGATAAATGTAGTGCTGTTCCTGACCAGAGTAGACGTTCAACACAGCCATATGCAGTGGCAATAAACCCATTTCTTCCTGCGCTTCCCGTTTTGCTGCTTCTTCAAAGGTTTCACCCATCTTCAACGCACCGCCGGTGCCTGCCCACAGACCGTTATCCCTGCGCCGTTGCAAGAGTGCGCGACCTTCTGCGTCAATGAAAAAAACACCTGCGCCCGGCATGAAAACAAGGTCGTGTCAAACCTGCTTACGAATATCGGAAATGTATCCCATACATGCCCCTTCCTCTAATGATTTTTATTTTGTATACCATCTCCGCTGGCTTGGTATACACTACACACCAGTTCATACACCGTAATCCTCTTGCATCCGCATGGCAACATTTTTGGCCGTCACAATTTTCCCTGCAGATAATTCAGCAAGACCTTTCTCAATTTCAGTATTAAACTGCCCATCGCTCATAGTACCGATTGTTAAGGGTTTAACGATGGAGATTTTCATATCAAAAGGAATACCACGCTGCTCCAAAATATGCTCCACCTGTTCTTTAATATCTGGTTTAACACTTACAAACACACAAAAATTCTTCTTTCACCGCTCATAATACGTATATCCCCGCAAACCATTGTCGTAGGCCGCCATAATCTCGCGTCGGTCTGAGACGGAAATGAAGCCGTTCCTTATGGCTTCTTCTGCGGTTTCACGGAAGTTGGTGCGCATGGTTTTCGGATCGAATTCAACATAACTCAGGACATCCGCTACACTGTCACCGTGAATTTCACGCACCAAATCGTAGTGTCCGTCTTCGTCGATGCGCACGGAAACGACGTTGGTGTCACCGAATAAATTATGTAAATCCCCGAGGGTTTCCTGATAGGCACCTACGAGGAAAATGCCCAGATAGTAATCTTCCCCATCTTTTAATTCATGTAACGGCAGTGTGGTCCGTACATCATGCAGGTCTATAAAGCGGTCAATCTTTCCATCGCAGTCACAGGTAATGTCTGCAATCACTGCGTTGCGTTTGGGCAAGTCTAAAAGGCGATGTAAGGGCATAATGGGGAAGAGCTGGTCGATGGCCCAGCTGTCGGGAATGGATTGGAAGACGGAAAAATTGCAGTAATAGATGTCAGCCACAGCGCCGTCGATGTCTTCCAACTCCGGTGGGGCATGCTTCAGTTTTTTCTTTTCCCGGGTAATCTGGTTGATGATGTTCCAAAATATCTTTTCGGCAAAGGAACGCTCGCGGAGGGTCATACGGCCGTGTTTGAACATGTCTCGAATTTCGTCGCGATAATAAAGTGCATCGTTGTAGCATTCCTGTATATTCTTATGGCTCAGATTCCGCAGCACATCAAACAGGTTGCGAATCTGTTCCTGTGTCTCTTCTGTCAGGGTTTCCGGCAGGTCGTACTGTTCAAATTTTTCGACGTCCAGTACATTGAATAAGAGAACTGAGTAATAAGCAACCACGGCGCGGCCCGATTCGGTAATAATGATAGGGTGGGGTGTTTCGGTGGCATCGAGGGTTGTCATGACTGCTTCCACAATATCGGAGCAGTATTCTTCGACAGTATAATTACGGCTGTTGGTGTAGTTTGTGCTGGACCCATCATAATCAACGGCCAGGCCGCCGCCCAGGTCCAGGTAACCCATGGGTGCGCCTTCTGTGACCAGTTCAGCATAAACCCGTGTTGCTTCAAGTACAGCGGAACGAATGTCACGGATGTTCGGAATCTGTGAGCCGAGGTGATAGTGCAGCAGCTTTAAACAATCCAACATGCCCATGGAACGCAAATGATCTACCATTTCAATGAGCTGGGATACGCGCAGGCCAAAGATACTGCGGTCACCGCCGGATTCTGTCCAATGCCCGCCGGCTTTGGCAGAGAGTTTGATGCGGATGCCGATATTGGGCCGTATGCCCAGAACTTTTGATCGCTCCATAACCAGATCCAATTCGCCGGGCATTTCAATGACAAAAAAACACTGATAGCCCATTTTCACAGCATAAAGTCCCAAGTCGATGAATTCTTCATCCTTATAGCCATTACAGATGAGGCAGGCCTCTTTATCTTGCATTTGGGAGAGTGCAGCCACCAGTTCCGGTTTGCTGCCCACTTCAAGGCCGTGGTGGTAACGTTGACCAAATTTTGTAACTTCTTCAATAACCTGTTGTTGCTGGTTTACTTTAATGGGGTAAACGCCACGGTACTCGCCTTTGTATCCGAGCTTTTTTATGGCTTTTCTGAAGGACTCATTCAAAAAAGAAATTTGTGCATCCAGCAAATTTTCAAAACGCAAAAGCACCGGCATGTCCATACCGCGTTCCCGTATGCCCGAAATAATATCCATGACACTGACGCCGGCGGTGCCGGTTTCGTGATTTGGTGTGACCAGCACTTCACCTTTGTCAGATATTGAAAAGTAACCTGCACCCCAGTTTTTGATACCATAGGTTTCTTCAGATTTTTCTTTCGTCCATCGCCCGAGCGGTTCTGCTTTGTTCATTGTTTTTCTTGTTCCTCTCTCTTCATATATGTATGATTCCGGTGTAAGAACCCCGATTTTGACTCCGGAGGAGACAAAATCGATTTTCGGGTTCTTACACTGGAATCATGTATAAGATTTGCTGAAAATGCTACGCACTTCCAGATTCTTTCCTTTCAAAGTGGCAAAAAAGCATATTCTTCAATGTATCAATATAGTAGCACAAAACCAGTAGAAAATCAGCAGTTAGTGAAATGATTGGAGCGGAAACGGCATGTCACCCAAGCATAGCGGCCTTTGGCAGGGTCAGCACAATATCTGTACCTTTCCCTGCTTCACTGCGAATGTGCATATTGCTTTTGCCCCCAAAATAAAGCTGTAAACGCTCATCGATGTTATTCAGCCCAACGCCGCCCAAGCGCATCTTTTCTGAACGCTTCACAGGAACGGCAATATCAAAACCCGCACCATTGTCTGAAACAGAGAGGGTGAAGTTTGTCCCCTCATCTTTCGCCGCTATACGGATCTGCCAGTCTCCTGTTTTGCTGCGCAAGCCATGGTATATGGCGTTTTCCACAAGGGGCTGCAGGAGAATCTTCGGCATTGTTTCATCCAGAATCGATTCATCAGCATCGATAGTGTACTGCAGCTGTTCCCCGTAACGCTCCCGTTGTATCATCAGGTATTGCCGGACATGGTCCAGCTCATCGCGCACGGTGGTCATTTCACTGCCGCCGTGCAGGGAGAGGCGGAAGAATTTTGCCATGGCCTGGCTGAGTGTGACCACGCGGTCCATTTCACCAAGTTCCGCCTGCCAGATAATTGTGTCCAATGTATTGTAGAGAAAATGCGGGTTAATCTGGCTGTAAAGCGACTTCATTTCGCTTTGGCGCAGCGACTTTTCTTTTTGGGCATTGTCCGCCATCAGTTGCTTCATTTGAACCATCATGTCCCGGAAATGTTTGGACAGACTTTCAATTTCAACGTTCCCGCCATCGGGGAGAGTTGTTTGCAGAAACCCTTCTTCAGCGCGCAGCATGGCTTCTTCGAGCTTCTTTAAAGGCCTGGTCAGGTTCCCGGCAAAAAGATTGCTGCCAGCCAAAACCAGAACCAGCAAAAAAGTACCCAGCAGCCAAAGGGTGAGGATGATGTCACCTTGCATACGAATGACCCCATCGAGCGAAGCAACCCCGACCAAACGCCAATCAGTGCCGGCAATATCAGACTTGTGCAGCAGCTGGTAATCGTGCGAGAGTGCTTTGTCCGGCATGGTCAGCATGTCCTGCATTTTTTTTTGCAAGGTGGGGTCTGTAAAGGTGGCTGCATCTGGATGATACACCACCTGGCCTGTGCTGTTCAGGATGTAGGCGTAGCCATTTTTGCCCAAATTGAGTTCCTGCAGTATTTTTACAATGGTATCGTAGTGAAGGTCCATTCTCAGGACACCAATTGTTTCATTATTTTGGCCTAGGAGTTCTCGCCCCAGCGATATAACCCAGGTGTCCTGATCCATTGAAAATTCTTGCATACGGGCAGAGGTGAGGACAGGCATTTCAGCGGCCAGAATGGCTTTGTACCAGTCCTGGTCTTTGACGCTGCCGGTAAAATGCATATCCAGGTTTTTTTCATTGCTGATTAATTGCCCATCCAAACCGATGAGGATAATAGAGGCAATTTCAGGGTTGATACGCATCATGGCGGAGACAAGACTTTCCACATCTGCTTTGTCGGAGACGGCAGCAGCCGTTATCTTGGATGCGCTGCCAAAATATCGGCACACTTGCGGGTTTTCAGCGAGAATGGTTGAAAACCCTTTCAGCTCGCTGAT
>JBBRWP010000031.1:0-19635 GCA_038249175.1 Acetivibrionales bacterium | reverse complement strand
GTTGTCATGAATGAAAAAGATTGTATCCATTGCAGTCTTTGTCAGAAGGAATGTAAAGAGCAAGCAATACTCATAAAGCATAGTTTTAAAGAAGCAATTGACATTGCTAAAAGACATGCAGATAAAAGAAATTTATAAATCAAGAATAGAAGAAAAGATCATTGGAAAGGATAGACAATAATGAATCTATTATTGATTCCGGTGAAATAACGCACATTCGTGCGTAATTATGCAAGATGATTTTATGATCTTGTATGTTACAGCCACCTTGGGTGGCTGTAACACCTGACTTGACTTTTTCCAGAACCTGCGTTACCATATGCTTATCCGAGTACACTGTACTCAAACAACGGAGAATATTTATGTCTGTGAGTATCTTGGCCTAAGTTCGGTTGAAAAATGAAAAGAAGCAGTTTCTAGAAGAACCATTTGAGCAACATTTTTGTTGTTTACACTGGTTGTCCTTCATGTATCGGTTAATACGATTGCTTCTTTTTACAACGAATGGTCAGGATGACGGATATCCATTCATGGAAACCGTGCGTCGTGCGCACGGTTTTTTGTTGCCTTCGCGCAGGATTTCATGAAAAGGTCACCCTTCATACAGCGTTTCATCGCATTTCTGACTGTTCAGTCTTTTTTTCACCCTTTACGTCTTCTATTCGAGCATCAATACCTGTGTTTTCGTCACTGCAGGACGATTTTTCAGGTTCAGATAACAGAATCACTTTTGGCATCATAAAAAAACATGGAGGAATGTATGAATAAAGCGGCAATGATTACCCTGGAATACCCTGAGATTATCCTGCAATTGACGGATATGGCCCTTTCTGAATCCGGAAAAACCCTATGCCAAGCCCTTCTCCCCGAAACCGATGAAGGTATTGTCAACCACTGGCTGCTGGAAACAACAGAAACAAGAAATCTGCTGCAAAAGGGCGGTGTACCCCTATCGAACCTGAACGGCATGGAAAAGGTGATGGAAAAGCTCGGAAAAACGACCAACCTGACACCAGAAGAACTGTCCATGCTGCGCGGCATGAATAAAAATGTCGGTCGTATGATGCGGTTTATGACAGACCGTCTTTCTTTAGCACCGACAGTCGCCACATATGCAGCATCCATGGATGAACTGAAAGTACTCTCTGAAGAAATTGACCGATGCATTTTAGACAACCGGATCGACGACAAAGCCTCCCCGGAGCTAAGCCGGTTGCGAAAGAAAATTGCCATTCTTTCCGAGCGTATTCGCAGCAAGCTGGATTCACTGATGAATGCACCGGGCACACGTGATTTATTGCAGGATGCCGTCGTGGGTATGCGGGACAACCATTATGTTTTGCCGGTGAAACGAGAGCATCGTCAAAAAATGGATGGACAGGTTTTAGATATTTCATCTTCCGGTTCAACCGTTTTTATTGAACCAGCCGCCATACGGTCTTTGAAGGTGGAACTGGACGTGCACCGTCTGGAGGAGGAACAAGAGGTTTACCGCATTTTAAGTGTGTTGACAGCACTTGCGGCTTCTGTCAAAAAAGAATTGCGCATCAATCTTGAAACCATGGCCAATTATGATTTTTTGTTTTCAAAAGCAAAACTGGCCAATGAGATGCATGCTGTTTGCCCTTCCATGTCTTTCCGAAAAAAAACAGTCATTGTGAATGGCCGTCACCCCCTGCTCGGCGAAGAAGCCGTACCATTGAATTTTCATATCGGGGATGGTTACCGTGCCCTGATTATTACGGGACCGAACACGGGCGGCAAAACAGTTGTACTGAAAACAGTCGGACTTTTTACACTCATGGCACAAGCCGGTCTGCATATTCCAGCAGATGCGGGTACACAACTGGCCGTTTATGACAACGTGCTGGCCGACATTGGAGATGGTCAAAGCATTGCACAATCACTGTCAACATTTTCGTCCCACATCAAAAACATCATTGCCATCCTGACATGTGCTGATTCCAGAAGTCTGGTCATTATCGATGAACTGGGTACTGGTACAGATCCGGGGGAAGGGATGGGGTTGGCCGTCGCTGTTATGGAGGCTTTGTACCAAAAAGGTGTCACCTTGCTGGCCACGACGCACTATAGTGAGATCAAGGACTTTGCCGCAACAACAGCTGGATTCAAAAATGGCTGCATGGGCTTTAATGTAGAAACTTTACAGCCCAGGTATGAACTGAGCATTGGCATCCCGGGTGAGAGTAATGCTTTTCTCATTTCATACCGACTAGGCATGCCAGTCAAGCTGGTAGAACGTGCCCACCAGATAACGTACCGGGCACCTTTTGTCGCTCCAAAAATAAGTACTGCGTCAAAGTCTATGGAAAACACACAAACAAGTGTGCACGCCATACAGGAAGAGATACCGGAAAGCCTTCAGGTGCAACGGGAGCACCAACAGAGCAGACACAAAGCAAGAAAAATGCTGGAAAAAGAAAAGCAACGCCAGACATCACCATACAAAACGGGTGACAGTGTATTTGTCACCTCGATGAACCGTACCGGCATTGTCTGTGAAATGGAAAATCTTCGTGGAGAAATCGGCGTCATGATCATGCGTAAAAAATGGATGGTGAACCATACCCGGTTGCGGCCCTTTATTGATGGAAAAGACCTTTATCCGGAGGATTACAATTTGGATGTTGTGCTGGAAAGCGTTGAAAACCGGAAAAAAAGGCATCAAATGGGAAAACATCATGTTGAAGGATTAGAGATTGTGATCGAAGCTACTCCAAAAAAGTGAAAGAGAGGCAGTCAATGAAAAAAGGGTCGTGTTGTTGATTACCAGCAATACGGCCCTTTTTATAAAAAAATCAATTTTTTCTGTGTAGGGAATTTTGAATATTCAAACGTCACCACGCACGCCAAGGTACAACAATCCTCCATACCATGTAAAAAGGGATATCGAACTGATGCAATTTGAATGAATACGTATCTAAGCCATAATGAAGTAAATGTCGCATTGCATGTGCATTCAAGTTTTTATTTTATCATTCCGTATTCCTTCGCCAGCTTTGTAAATGCCGGCAGTGCCCGTTCGATGGTACCCAAATCGATGCAATAGGCCAATCGGAAGTAGCCGGGGCATCCAAATCCGCTTCCGGGAACAATGAGCAGGTTGTACTTCAGTGCACTTTTGGAAAAGGCGACGTCATCTTCAATCGGTGCTTTCGGAAAAAGATAGAATGCCCCGCCCGGTTTGTTGCAGGTAAAACCTACCGAAATAAGGTGATTGTAGAGCATATCCCGGCGCACTTTGTAAAAGTCCGTATCGACCGTTACGTCAAGATTTTCTGCCACCACGCGCTGAAACAGCGCCGGTGCACTCACAAAGCCCAGCGTGCGGTTCAGGGATATACAGGCTGCCATGAGCGTCCCCACCTCTTCAATGCGGCTGGAAGCTGCAATGTAACCAATACGTTCACCCGGCAGAGCCAGGGATTTACTAAAAGAATTGACCACAATAGCATTTTTAAATAAGGACATCATGTTCGGCACGTCTACCCCATCATAGATAATACTGACATAGGGCTCATCGGATATGACATAAATTTCTGTACCGAATTCACGGCTCTTCTTTTCCAGTAAAGCTGACAGCGAAGTCAACTCGTCTTCCGTAAAAATAACACCGGTCGGGTTGTGCGGGGTGTTCAGAATAATGGCTTTTGTGGACGGTGTCAGTACAGCTTCCACAGCACCCAAATTGATATGGAAATCTGCCTGGTTCAGCTTGGCCACCACCGTTTTCCCGCCGGCATTGACAATGTAGGCGGAATATTCGACAAAATAAGGTGATAAAACCACCACTTCTTCTTCCGGATTCAAGATGGCTTTTAGCACCACGTTCAAACCTGCTGCCGCGCCGCACACCATAACAATGTGTCCGGCATGAATTGCAACACTACTTTTTTTAGATAACCACGCAGCCACCTTCGTACGCACCGACTCAAAGCCGGCGTTGGGCATATAGCGGTGGGTGCCCTTGTCTTCAGAAGCTACCAGGTCCCGCAACGTTTTCAGCACCGCCACCGGGGGCTCCACAATGGGGTTGCCAATGCTGAAATCGTAGACATTTTCTGCACCGAACTGCTTTGCCAGACGGTTTCCCTCTTCAAACATGGCACGGATAACGGAAGAACCGGCCAGACCATCCACCACTTTTTTCGAAAACATATTTTCCTCCCTGGACTTAACCTTCAAGTACCTTCACATCGTAAACTTCTAAGGTGCAATTGTCTTTTTCATCCTGACCACTGAGGCAATCCCGCATCAAATAAGGCAGTTTCACCGTTTGCACCGTTTCGGAGAAATTCATCAAAAAGACGAAATCTCTTTTGCCGTCTGAACGCAGCTGTGCTGTTACCCCTTCCGGCAAATCGGTCTCTAATGCCCTCTTAAGATTCAATTCCAGTGCCATCTGACTGTAAAAATCTTTTAAAAAACGGTATTCGCTCCTTGCTGCCATATACCAGGCTTTCCCTGCACCGCAGACATTGACTGTCAGTGCCGGCCGGCCGGCATAAAAGTCAGATGCGTATTCCGCCACGACCCCCGCCGTTTCCGCATGAATCAATTCACAGAAGGTATGCGCCTTATAGGTCCCGGACAAGCCCAGCGTGTTCACCGTGACAAACTGAAACCCATTTTCATCGGTATCCGTTAAAGAATCAATTTCTTCGGCCCAAATACCCAGCACTTCACGTAAGGGACCAGGAAAGCCGCCCAGGAAGCAAAGATCGTTTTCATCCACATAGCCTGTCATATACGTGTTCACAAGGGTACCGCCAGATTTGACAAAATTTGTCAGACGTTCTGCTACTGTTGGCTTAATCAGGTAGAGCATCGGCGCAACAATGAGTTTATAACCATCAAAGCATTCGTCTTCGTCAATCACATCAACAGGAATACCCTGTTGCCAAAAGGCGCGGTAGTGCTGTTTGCAGGTTTCTTCATAGCCCTTGCCATTTGGGCCGTTCCGCATACCCTGGGCATCATCGAGCGCCCAGCGGTTTTCCCAGTCGTAAACAATGGCCACATCAGGCCGCACAGTGGTTCCTACAACAGCATCCAGTTTTTTCAGGTCTGCTCCCAGTGCGGAAACTTCTTGAAATACACGGGTGTGTTCATGTCCCACATGATCCACCACCGCGCCATGCAGTTTTTCTGAGGCACCACGGCTTTTCCGCCACTGAAAATACTGAACGGTGTCTGAACCGTGGGCAACCGCCTGCAAGGAAGAGAGGCGGTTCATCCCGGGCCTTTTCAGCTTGTTGACCGGCTGCCAATTCACCATGCTTGGGGTGCTTTCCATGAGCATGAAGGGCTTGCCGTTTTTGAGGCAACGGTTGATATCGTGGACAAATGCAATATCCGCTGCCAGTTCCCATGTTTCACCGGCATTCCGATGCCATGTGGGATAATTGTCCCAAGATACCAAATCCAGTTCTTTGGCCATTTTCCAATAGTCCAGACCGGTGTAGGTGCCCATCATGTTGGTGGTAATTGGCGTATTCGGTGTGATTTCACGCAAAGGAATCATTTCGTTTTTCATAAAATCGGTCGTAATATAGGTCACAAAACGCTTCCAGTCCAAATTGTGTCCGTGCACTGCATTTTCACCATGCGGTGCAGGCGACACAATCTGATCAAAATTGTTAAAACTATGGCTCCAGAAGCCTGTCCACCATGCAGCGTTCAGTTTCTGGATATCATTGTCATAGCGCACACGCAGCCAGTCTTGAAAGTTTTTTTGGCAAAGGTCGCAGTGGCATTCTCCGCCATATTCATTGGACATATGCCAGACCAGCAAGGCCGGATGGTCTTTATAGCGCTCCGCAAGTATACGGTTAATTTTTGTGGTTTTTTCACGGTACACAGGTGAGGATGGACAATGGTTATGGCGTAGACCATGTAAATTGCGGTGGCGATTGGCTTCCACACGCAGCACTTCCGGATATTTTTCCGACATCCAGGCAGGGCGTGCACCGGAGGGGGTTGCCAGCACTGCTTTTGCACCCTCAGCGGCCAATTTATCCATGATGGTATCCAGCCAGGAAAAGTCGAAACTTCCCTCTTCCGGTTCCAGTGCTGCCCATGAAAATATGCCAACGGACATCGCATTGCAATTGGCCAGGTTCATCAGGCGCATGTCTTCATCCCATATCTCCGGGGTAGCTTTCCATTGATCCGGGTTGTAATCACCGCCATGGAGCATGTGCGGAAAGCTTTTATTGATGGCTTCATAATTCAGTGGCTTATTCATTGTTTTCCCTCCAATTTATTATCCCATGATTGTACCCCAGAAAGTCGTTTCACGACTTTCTCCCGCAAGTTTTCTTGCGGGAAATTGCAGCAAAGTTGCAATCCGGGATAAATCAACACGATTACCCGGCATTCTGCGAATGCTGGGGCACGCTATCTTACGATACCTTGCCCCAAAAAGTCACTAAGTGACTTTTTGGGCTGTAATTATCCCATTAGCCGTATACTTCGCGCATTCTTTTTGTATAATAACAAACCGTTTCCCATTCTGCATCTGGTGGAATACGATGGTCCGGACAGGGAATAAAACCGCCCAGTGAAACCAATTGTTTCAAGCGTTCAATTTCTTTTTCCACATCTTCACGGGTGCCGGCAAAAACTTTTTTATCCATACCACCGACACCGCGCAGTTCTTTACCGAATTTTTCACGCCATGGCGCAATATTAGCATCCCATGTGCCGACTTCTATCGGGAACATGGTGTTCACACCATTGTTGAACCAGGTCGGAATGAGAGCATCAATCATGCCATCGCAATCCAGTGATACAATGTCAATGCCATGTTGGCGGAGCAAATCTGTCATTTTTTTATACCATGGACCCACGTGTTCCTCAAAAACTTTCGGCTGCACCAACGGTCCATTCTTAAAGCAGATATCTTCCCAATAATGGGCATAATCAAAATCGATGCCATAGGACAGAACTTCTTCCAAAACCCTGTAGCTTAATGCGCCAACTGTATCGATAATTTCGTAATAAAGATCTTCATCATCCGCCTGAAGATAGCTGATGCCCGCGACCCCAATCCAATTTCTAAACTGTCCGTACAAAGATCCGCAATACAGACCCAGGGGATAATCCCGTGTGGCTGAGGCTTCTTTGAGCTGCAGCATTTTTTCCCTGTCGACACGGTCCGGGTTGTACTGCAGTTTCGGTTTATACAGATTTTCCCACACCTCCCGGTCTTCGAGCGTGTGCCCGATTTCCATGGGGATAGACCCGGCGCCATCTTTTTCCAAAACAATCATGCCTTCACCATTCAGAACATGTCGCGAACCGTCCGGCAGTGTTTTCACCACTTTACGTTCAAAATACGGATGCAGGGCAGAATCTCCCCCTGCTGTGGTAGACCAGTTGAAATCGAAACCCAGCATTTTTGTCAGCAAACGGTCTGTTTCATTGCCGTCACCCCACTTATGGGCCGTTCCTTCCGGAATACGGCCTTCTGCCTCCCATTTTTCCAGGGTTTCTGTCCAAAAACCAAAATGGACAATGGGTAGCCTGTCGTAATCTTGGTACCTGAGTACCGCAACAGCTCTTTCACGATGGTTCATCTTTTTTTCCTCCACTTTTCTTCTTTTTCGTGCAAAGGAGAGATAGTTAGCATAATATTTCGGGTCATCTGCACTAAAGCTGGTTAATCATACTTGCACAGTAGGCAGCACCGAAGCCATTATCGATGTTCACAACACTGACGCCGCTGGCACAACTGTTCAACATGGATAGCAGGGCGGACAAGCCGCCAAGGTTTGCGCCATAACCTATACTCGTCGGCACGGCAATAATCGGTTTTTTCACCAAACCCCCCCACCACGCTGGCCAAAGCACCTTCCATGCCAGCCACCACAATGATGACTTTGGCACCACGAATCACATCGAGTCTTGCGAATAGACGATGAATGCCTGCAACACCCACATCAATGACTTTTTCGACACGGTTGCCTAAAATTATCGCTGTTTCGTAGGCTTCTTCCACAACCGGTAAATCTGAAGTACCGGCGGCCACGATGCAGATATAATCTTTGGAGGGTTCTTTCTCCGTGTTCTGAACGGAGATTGTCCTGCCCGCCACATTGTATTTTGCCTTCGGGCACACAGTAAGAACGCCCGAAAACATAGCTTCTGTAGCCCTTGTAATAAGAACATTGGCCAGTTTGCCATGCATATATTCACTAATCTTCACAACCTGCTCAACAGTTTTGCCTTCACCATAAATGACTTCGGGATATCCAACACGAATTTCCCTGTGGTTATCAATCTTCGCAAAGTCCAAATCAGCAAAAGGCAGCTCCTCCAAAGCGCTGGCCGCCTTTTCAATATCTATACTGCCATCCTGAACTTCTTGCAGCAATTGTAGCAATCTATCTTTATTCATACATTCTCCCAATCATGATTTCACTGCAACAACTCGGAAACAATCCCATTTCAGCCATAAAACATGGCACACATCCCATTTTTATGGTTGAAATGGGCTGTTTTCACCACATTTACTGATGTTTTTTATTCAATGAAGAGTTGTTGCAGTGAAATCAATCATTCTCTTTAATCATTATAGAGGTTTAGCGTTTTTCTGCATAGAGGTTCAGCGTTTTTCTGTTTCATTTTGACCTGATTGCCGATTCAAACTACCCATTTTATAACCGGCTGCATCGATGGTGACATATTCAAAACCAATATCCTTTAAGTTTAGTGATATTTCGTCCAGCAAATCAGGTTGTAACAAGCGGATGCGCTCTTCCGTCGGCACTTCAATCCGCGCCAGATTTCCATGATAACGGACGCGAACAGCGCGAAAACCCTTCGACATCAAAAACACCTCTGCTGCTTCAATTTTGGTCAGTGCTTCTGCTGTTATTTCCACATCATGCGGAATTCGGGTAAGCAGGCAGGCATAGGCTGGTTTATCATGTGTTTTCAGTCCAAATGCTTCTGATGCCGAACGAATCATCTGCTTTGTCCAGCCGAGAGCCATGAGCGGGCTTTTGATTTCCAATTCTTTCAGTGCGACAAGACCCGGCCTGTAATCAGCCGTGTCGTCAAAATTAGTACCGTCTACGACGCAGGAGACCTCCAAAGCATTTGCGGTTTGCAAAATGGTCGAAAAAATAACTTTTTTACACAGGTAGCAACGCTTTTCCGGGTTGTTGCGAATATCCTGAGGAATGCCCATTTCAATAATTTCATGGTGAATGCCAATTTCATTCGCCAACACTTTGGCTTCCTGCAATTCCCATCTTGGGATATACGGTGTATCCACTGTTATCGCCACGGCGTTATCCCCAAGCGCTTTATGTGCTATTGCTGCGAGAAAGGTGCTGTCTACGCCGCCCGAAAAGGCAACCGCAACCCGGTTCAGTGTTTTGAAGTAAGACAGCAGTTCCTGTACTTTGGCTGCCAATACCACATCAACAATTTCTTCGTTTTTTTTCATATACTCCTTTATATCACCAAGCCACAGAAAACTTAACACCCAATTTTTTCCATCTCACTTTTAGCGGCTGCATACACCTCGGATATAGTCACAGCCGACTCCCTTGAAAGCCTCAGGCAATCTTCATACTCTGCTTTTTCTTTGATGCAGCGCCCATGTAAAAAGCATTGTTTGATGCGCACAGCACCGAACGGCGTTTCCACGGTCTTTGTTACCCTTTTTAACATCAGTTTTTGTACCAGATAAATGCGAACACCGGCCGCTGTTGATTCTTCCAGAACGATACGCAGCATTTCCTTCTGAACGGCTTCGTCAAACAGAATACTCAGTTGAACAGCGGGTCTGCCCTTTTTCATCATAATGGCTGTTTTGTAAACATCCAGCGCGCCGGCACCAAAGAGTTTTTCTTCCAGATACCCGAATAATTCGGGGTTCATATCATCAATATTGGTTTCCATGATGAACTGTTCTGCTGTTTCCAAGTCAAGCCCGTTATGATATCCAGAATTTTCTTCGTTGCCTGTACTTGATGCATCTCCGGTTTGACCGTTCTGTTTCACACTGGTCTGCACTTCAGTTTCTGCCAGAAAGACACGCAATACATTCGGTACAGAGAAGTTTTTCGTCCCCAAACCATAGCCAATCTTCTTTATCTTTAAGACTGGCTTGTCTGTATAAACCGTTACCAGAGATTTTAAAATAGCCGCACCGGTTGGTGTGGTACTTTCAGAATTCACCAAACCCATTTTCATGGGGATATCTGCCAGAATCGCAGCGGTTGCAGGTGCTGGAACCGGCATGACACCATGAGCGCAACGGACGGTACCGCCGCCCACCTGCACACTGGACGACCAAACCTGATCAGGTTTTAAGTAATCGATACAAATGGCCGCTCCAACAATATCTACGATGGAATCAATGGCACCCACTTCATGAAAATGCACTTCTTCCATCGGCTTTCCATGCACTTTTCCCTCCGCAACAGCCACTTGCGCAAAGATATCTATGCTCATACGTTTAACTTCATCCGAAAGAGGACTGGACAGTATCATGTCCCGAATTGAAGCAAAGGTGCGGTGGTGGTGTTCGTGGAGGGATTCATTGTCGTGGTTGTGTTTATGGTCGTGGTTGTGTTTATGGTCGTGGTTGTTCTTATGTTCGTGGTCGTTCTTATGATCGTGGTCGTTCTCATGATCGTGGTCGTGCTCATGTTCATGTTCATGCTCGTGCTCGTGCTCATGATTATGATCGTTATTGTGTTCGTGCTTGTGACCATGATCTAGTTCATCATCGTGATTCTCAGTCAGATGAACATCTGCTTTGATTCCTGTAATCCCCATTTTCTCATCACGCTTTACACTTAAGGAAAACTCTTCATCCAAATGCAGCTTTGCCAGTTCACCTTCCAAATAAGCTTGTGGTACACCAACATCCATCAATGCACCAAGGTTCATATCGCCACTGATGCCGCAAAAAACATCGTAATATAATATCTTCATTTTTACCCCTTCATTACGACAAAACTATTTTTTTCATATATTCATTTTACATGATATCCATTTGAAAAGAAACAGTGACCGCTGAAGCACCATTTGACCTCTGCTTGATTTGAAAGAAACATGAAACTGAGAAATAGGGCTCAAGTCCTATGGAAGTGGGGAATCAGACTCTATAAACCCCGCAGTCTGTATTGTACGATACAAACAGTAATAAAGAAAAGCCGTCAGTATGCAACAGCCATAGTCCTTTTTGAGCCAGAACACAGCCATCACACGGATTTGAAATTCAAAAATAGTTTCAACCACGAAGGGGGCGAACCTATGTTAGCATGGTTTCTAAAAAGAATAAAAATTGGCACTAAAAAAGGAAAAGCCAGACGGGAAAGTGGTCAGACCATTGTTCTCTTTGTGGTTGCCGCATCCGTTCTCCTGGGTTTTACCGCTTTAACGGTAGATGTTGGCTTAATGGCCATGCAGAAAAGCGATCTACAAAAGACGGCTGATGCGGCTGCGCTTGCAGGTGCTCAGGAACTGCCGGATAACGTGTCTGCAGCTAAAACAGTTGCCAAAGCCTATGCAGTTGCCAACGGGAATGCGGACGATATTGTCACGGTCAGCATCCCGATGGACAATTTATCCATCAACGTGAAGATTGAAAGCACAGTGCCTATGCATTTTGCAGGAATTCTGGGCCACAAAACCAGCCAGAAAAGCGCAGATGCCACAGCCAAAGTCGGTATCGCGGCCAGTGTACCATGGATTGTCCCCTTTGTTGTCTCAAAACCGGATAACTTTAATTATGATAATATCTATGTAATGCGCATGTACGGGAAAGGGCCTTATCCCAACGGATATAATTATCCTTCTGATTATCGCAATAGTACCGCGTATAAAACATACCCGACCACTAAGCCATACCCCTACCAATTCGACTACATGAACGTCAAAATCGAAGCTAGTTCCAACCCGTCTGTCGAGTTTCAAGATTACTTGAATTACCTGAAAAACGGCTATAAAAAAACATTTTCCGTCAGCCAAAAAATGCTCTATTATGCACCCTCCAGTGGTGGTCAGCAATCTGTTGATACATTTGCGACCAGAATTGCAAATGATCCGAACACCGATTACAAAAAGGCAAAAATTGGTGATTCCCGTGTCATGCTCATCCCAATTGTGTCGGAGTTGCTGGCTAGAAATGCCCAGGAAAACACGAAGGTGACCATCATTGGTTTCGTCGGTTTCTACCTATCATCTATTCATAAAAACACTTATGGCAATACGTTCTGGTTTGAAGGCAGGTTCCTGAAGGACTTGAACATCGGAACGGGCGAAGTCACCTATGACACCAATGCCGACTTTGGTCTCCGTGTTATTAAACTGGCTGACTAAGCAGATGTTCTCCCCTGCGCCAGATATACAAACACCCCAACAGCAACAGGTCAAAGACACTGATTTGTGTTTTCGACCTGTTTTTCTTTTTTTCATGTAAAAACTTATAACACTACATCGTGACTTCGATATTTACGCCAAGTCTAGCATCATTTTTGAGGATTCTGACTTGTTGTAAGTCCGCATAAATAAAGGATTATAAAAATGAATTATTCAAACTCACGCTGTAGTGATAAAGACTATGATATAATGCAAAGAGCATTACTTCATTATATGAAGCAATGCTCTGATCGTTTAAACACAGACTTACGCAATCACCGGATTCAACTCACCCATTTTTATACGATTCTATAGGAGGGTTCAACATGCAAAAACGTTTATTTGGCAACACAGACATAGAAACAAGTCTATTGGGTTTCGGAGGCTTTCATCTCTTGGAGATACCAGTGCTGGACGCAACGAAGCTTTTGAATGACTACCTCGACGCCGGCGGCAACTATATCGAAACCGCTGCCGGTTATGGCAATGGTGAGTCCGAGCGCAAAATCGGCCTGGCAGTTTCACACCGCCGTAACGACTATGTCCTTGTTACAAAAACCGGAGACCGTGACAAGGCAGGCTGCTTGGCTTCTCTAAATAGAAGCCTGACCAACCTGAAGACAGACCATGTGGATGTGTTGCTGATGCATGGCGTGGGGAGCATGTCCGATTTGGACACAATTTTAGCCCCGGGCGGTGCCATTGAAGGCGCTGAACAAGCTGTCAAAGAAGGTAAAGTGCGCTTTATTGGCATATCTATGCACGGCCAACCGGACGTCCTCGTCGAAGCTCTGAAACGCTATCCTTTCCGTGCTGTCATGTCTACAATCAACTATTATGACCGATTTAATTTCCCGGAAATTGAAGAAACGCTGATGCCACTGGCAAAAGAAAAGAATGTAGCCATCATATTGATGAAACCAGTCGCAGATGGTCTTCTCTACCGTTCTGCTGAACAGGCTTTCCGTTATGCTTTCAGCCAGGATGTCTCTATTGTTGTTGCCGGTATCAACAACCAGGAAATGCTTGCTGCAGACCTTTCCTATGCAGAAAGCTTCTCTCCCATGACAGATGAAGAAAAAGAGCGTTTGTATATGGATGCACCAGAACTGGGCTATTACGTTTGTCGACAGTGCAACAAGTGCCTGCCCTGTCCGGAAAACATTAATATCCCTGAAATATTCAAGCTGGAAGGCTATTTTGACAGGCAAATGGCCACCGGCACGATTACAGACACGGCCGATTTTGCTTTGAGGGAGCGCCTGAAATCCTGGTTTGGAAACGGAGAACGGGCAAGGCAAGAATACAGTCAGTTGACCGTAAAGGCCGATGCCTGCACCACTTGCGGCCTTTGTACCCCCAAGTGCCCCTACAATATCGATATTGTGCGCAAGCTGAGCATTGCTGACTATAAGTTGGCTGATAAGGCTATCTACTAGTCCAAGGCCGCAGACATTATTGAAAATTGACAAACCTAAAAAAGAAGCCGTTCATATGTTGAACGGCTTCTTTTTGTTTTCTTATAAGATAAAGACACTACATTGTTTGCAATACATGCACCAAACAGTACACGATTCCCACCAAATGGCATAATGCCTTCCCGTTCGATGAAAAAATTTCTTCTTTTCCACTATCGATAACCATATCCTGATTCAAACGCACAGAGGTTCATGTCCACAAACTGCGGCTTCACATTCTGCCGTATGGCCTCAAGCCACACTTCCTTCGGGAAGTCCATTTTCTGAGCCATTACGCCAATCATCACCACATTTACGGCCTTCATGCTGCCGCAGGCCTTGGCCATCATTAGTGCCGGGACGGTCAAAACATTGGAGAAATTGTTTTGTATTTCAGGCAAAACATTTTCCGGATACTTCGCAACACCCAGAATGACCGGCATCGGGTCAATTTTTTGCTCATTCACCACAATCACGCCATCTTTTCTGGCATAGTCAATCCAACGTAACGCTTCTAGCTGTTCAAAGCAAAGCAACACATCTGCTTCTCCTTTTTCAACCAGTGGAGAATGGATTTTCTCGCCCATTTTCACATAGGTAACCACACTGCCGCCTCGCTGCGACATGCCATGCACTTCACTGACTTTGGCATCCAAACCACTTGAAACTGCGACATGGCCCAATATTTTACTGGTCAAAAGGGTCCCCTGACCCCCAACCCCAACAATCATAATCGATGTGTTTTTCATCGGATGCTACCGTCCCTTCCTCTTTTCCATAGTCTTCTACCATGAACCACCTGTATGCCACATTAACGTCAATGACCTGGCATATCAGCCCAAGCCGCTCTGTTGTTTCGACAGGATCTCCTTCACGGGCATTGTCGTGACGTTCACTGTAATTGTCATCATACCCATTACGATTTACCAAGACGTCCCTTAGGCCTCTGCCGGTTCAAAGGCATCAAATTTACAGAGATTTTTGCACAATTGGCAGCCGACACAAAGGGCGATATTCACTTCCATATGGTCTCCGCGGTCCACAATGGCCGGGCAGCCAATCCGTTTGCAGGCCTTACAGTTCCGGCACTTATCCGGGTTAATCTTCAGCTGTCCTTTGAAGGTGGCGGTTTTTAATAAAGCGCAGGGCCGTTTTGTGATGATGACGGAGGGTTCTTCCGCGGCAATTTCCTCTTTGACGGCCTGTTCGGTTTCTTCGAGATTAAATGGATCTACCACGCGAACACGTTCCACCCCAATTGCCTGGCAAAGTTTCACCAGATCCACCTGTTTGGTTTTTTTCCCTTTCAGGGTTTTGCCGGTGGTGGGGTTTTCCTGATGGCCAGTCATACCGGTAATGGAGTTATCCAAAATGATGACCGTGGATGTACCACTGTTATACACCACATCAATGAGGCCCGTGATGCCACTGTGAATAAAAGTGGAATCGCCGATGACAGCCACAGTTTTTCGCATGGCATCTTTCCCGAGTGCTTTTTCCATGCCATGGGCCATACCGATAGAGGCCCCCATGCACACGCAGGTATCCAGCGTTTCCAATGGCGGTAATGCAGACAATGTATAGCAACCGATGTCACCGGTCACCGTCAGCCGATTCTTTTTCAAGATATAAAAGAGACCGCGGTGCGGGCATCCAGCACACATCACCGGTGGGCGAACCGGGGCTGTGGCGATAATCTCATGGTTTTTTTCCCAAGGTTCATTCAATAGACATTCTTTGATCAGCTGCGTACTATACTCTCCGACCAGGGGAAGCTTTGATTTACCAATCACGTCCAGACCCAACTGCACGCAACGGTCTTCGATAAAGGGTTCCAGTTCTTCGATCACAAAGAGAGTTTTTACTTTCGCTGCAAAATCTTTCATCAATTGGTCCGGCAAGGGAAACATCAATCCTATTTTTAAATAATTGGCTTCCGGAAAGGCTTCCTTTGCATACTCATAAGCAATGCCGCTGGTAATAATACCGATATTGGAACCGGTATCTTCTACCCGATTCATATCAGACACATTGCTATAAGCAGCCAGTTGTTCCAGGTGTTCTTCCACCACCACATGACGTTTTTTCGCCATGGCAGGCATCATAACGAACTTACCGGGATCTTTCACATACGGTTTTAAAGGAAAAACTTCCCGTTCATTCATCTCGACCAGACTCTGTGAGTGCGCCACGCGGGTGGTTAAGCGCACAATGACCGGGGTATCAAACTGCTCACTGATATGAAATGCCGCAATGGCAAAATCTTTACATTCCTGGCTGTCCGACGGTTCCAAAACTGGTATTTTTGCTGCTTTGGCAATGAGACGGGTGTCCTGTTCATTTTGAGAGCTGTGCATACCTGGATCGTCCGCTACAAAAATAACCAGTCCACCGTTCACACCGGTATAAGCTGCTGTGAACAAAGGATCTGCTGCCACATTCAAGCCCACATGTTTCATGGCACAAGCAGATCGTGCGCCGGCAATTGAAGCACCAATCGCCACTTCCAATGCTACTTTTTCGTTTGGCGCCCATTCCGCATCAATTTCGTCATACGTGGCCATATATTCAGAAATTTCTGTACTGGGTGTTCCAGGGTAGGCAGACGATACCGTTGCGCCCGCCTCAAAAACTCCACGAGCAATAGCTTCGTTCCCTAAGAGCAGTTTTTTCATGTGTTATTCTCCCTTTTCTCCTGCATGTTCAGGACATGCTTTGCTTTGCAGTGGTCCGTTCAATGGTTTCATCCACGAATGGCATTTTATCAGTGATTAGTATTCTTCTTCTCCCGCATGTCCAGGACATACTTTGCTTTGCAGTGGTCCGTTCAATGGTTTCATCCACGAATGGCATTATATCAGTGATTAATATTCTTCTTCTCCCGCATGTCCAGGACATGTTTTGCTTTTCCGGTGGTCCGTTCAATGGATTTCGGGTTCACAAGTTTTACCTTTGCTTCAATTTGCAGAACCGTCCGCAGTTGATGTCGAATGCCGGCTTCCAGCTTTTCCAATTCACGATACCGATCAAGGAGTGAACCATCCAGAAGTTCCACCTGCACCTCGATCTTATCCATATAACCTTCTTTGGTCACCACAATTTGATAATGTGGTCCAATGTGGGCTGTACCAACCAGTACACTCTCAATTTGGGATGGAAACACATTCACGCCGCGAATAATCAGCATATCATCGGTACGTCCTTTAATTTTCTTCATGCGCACAGAATGGCGACCACATTTACACGGTTCAGAATCCAGTTCAGAAATATCCTTCGTGCGGTAACGCAGCATGGGGATACCTTCTTTGGTGAGTGTGGTTAAAACAATCTCGCCTTCAGCACCATAACCTATCGGCTTTAAACTGTCCTGATCCACAATTTCAGGGTAATATAAATCTTCATTGATGTGCATACCTTCCTGAATTGTACACTCACCGGATACCCCGGGACCGGTAATTTCACTGAGACCATAGTTTTCCGTGGCCAGAATGCCCCACCGGCTTTCAATTTCTTGCCGCATTTCCGGGGTATGCCCTTCTCCGCCGAAGAGGCCGAGACGCAGTTTCAGTTTCTTTTTATCCAAACCCATTTCATCCGCAATTTCTGCCAGGTAGAGGGCATAAGAAGGAGTGCTGACCAAAACCGTCGTTCCAAAATCCTGCAGGTACATCATCTGACGTTCCGAGTTGCCGCCGGATGCCGGGATGACGGTTGCGCCAATCCGTTCCAAACCGTAATGCAAACCAAAACCACCGGTAAACATGCCATAGCCAAAACAAACCTGTGCTGTATCATCTGCAGAAGCACCGGCTGCAACAATCAGTCGTGCCACACCTTCTGTCCACGTATCCATGTCATTTTTGGTATAGCCGACAACGATGGGTTTCCCGGTCGTGCCGGAAGAGGCATGCAGGCGCACAATTTCTTTTTGCGGTACCGCAAACAAATCGAAAGGATAATTATCACGCAGATCGTCTTTGGTGGTAAATGGAATTTTATCAATGTCCGCCAACGTCTGGATGTGTTCTGGTTTTAGCCCAATGGCATCAAACTTTCTGGTATACATGGGCACTTGCCTGTAGCAGCGGTGCACCATGTTTTTCAGTCTATCCAACTGCAAAGCAGCCATGTCCCGACGGTTCATACATTCAATTTCCCTATTCCAAATGGTGCTCATGATAAAACCCTTTCAATTCACACTCTCTCGTGTCAAATTACAAATGTAATCATGATTCTACCGTAAGAACCCGAAAACGAACCAATTTGGTGCCAAATCGTGGCGTTATCGGCAGTACAATGCGCCGCATTGTACTGGTAGACCGCGATATTGGCCTGAAATGGGTCATTTTCAATCAATTTCAGCCCCTCCGGAGCCGAAATCGGGGTTTTTACACCAGAAACAATCATTGGTTTAAAGATACTTATATCAATGATGAAAAAACCAAATAAATATCCAAGGCTATGCAACTTTCGAAGTTTCTTCCTGCTTTCCAAACGCCTTTTCCAGATGAACCGTTTCCAGCTTCTTGGTGAGCAGGCTAACGACCGGTACAACAATGACTGACAGTACCATTGCCACCGAGCCAATACCGGGGGTAAACACTTTGCCAAAATCGCCGCCGACCTTTGGCAATTCTATCATAACACCAATAAGCATTGTAAAGAAACCAACGGCGAAGCCTGCCCATACACCCATCCTTGTGGTGCCCTTCCAGTACAGCCCAAACAGGTAAGGACCCAGGAACATGCCGGAAATGAGCCCCCATGAAAGCGCCATTAAGACGTTGACGGTTGGGATAGACCAAATGGCCATTAAAAAAGACAGCCCAATAAACACCGCACAAGAAATGCGCATCACATTCATTTGCGATTTTTGCGTGATGGCCGGTTTTAAAAAGCCCTTAACAAAATCGATAGAAATAACGGATGAAGACACCAAAACCAGGGAGGCCAGTGTGGACATGGAGGCAGAAAGCATCAACACCAGAATAACGCCAAAGAGTGCATCCGGCAGTGTGCCAGTCAACAGAAGCGGTACAACCGCATCCATGCCGCCTTCCGGTGGTGTATTGTTCAAAAAAACACGTCCAAAGATACCGGTAAAGTAGGCAGCACCTCCAATGATCAAGGCGAAAACAGTGGAAATAACCGCACCGCGTCGTATGGCTTTGTCATCGCGCACCGCATAGAATTTGTGTATCATCTGCGGCATGCCCCAGGTACCAAAGCTGGTCAGAATAACCAAACCAAGTAGCCGCATCGGTGCAGGTCCAAAGACAGATGTCAAAGACCCACCCTGCGGTGCCGAAAATTCACGCAATTTTTCAAAGGCAGCAGAGACACCACCAATTTGCGGATGTGTGACCACAAAGATGACCATGATGACAGCACCACCCAACATAATAATGCCCTGTACAAAGTCATTGATGGCCGTGGCCACATAACCGCCAAGCAGCAAGTAAACAGCTGTTAAGAGGGACATACCCAAAACAACTGCGTACATCGGAATACCGAAAGCGGATTCAAACATAAAACCAAGGCCTTTATAAATAGAAGCCGTATAGGGAACGAGGAAAATAAAAATGGTCAATGCGGCCATAATTTTTAATTTTTTACTGCCAAAACGTTCCGCAAAGAACTCAGGCATCGTAGAAACATTCAGCCGGTGTGTCATGGAACGCGTTCGTCTGCCAAGGACCAACCAGGCTGTCAGACAGCCGAAAATGGCATTGCCTGCGGCAATCCACAGGGTAGAAACACCCATGCCCCAACC
>JBBRWP010000030.1:0-19645 GCA_038249175.1 Acetivibrionales bacterium | reverse complement strand
GACAAAATATTCATCGTTGGTCAGCTGGCCATATCGGATCAGGGCAGGGCATTCCAGCGGCTGTCCGTTGCAGAGGCCATGGCCCTGGATCACGATGAACCCGTAAGCGGCGGCATCCTTAATCGTAACCGTTTGGCCGGGCAGAACCGTCAGCCGCTTAGCGCTCACCTGTGCACATTTATAGCAAATCCATTCGTCAATAAATCCGGCAGCCGCCATCTCGGCCGGGTCGGAAACTGGAACCGGTGCCATGAAGTGGTTCCTATGAAAATCGGGATCTACATTCAGTGGCCAGTCGATGATATCCGCCAGATATTCATAATTGCCGATTTCTTCCGGAGGGCAGTTCTTCCAGAGCAGGCTCTCCGGCACAGCATGCTCGAAATAGAGGACAGACTGATACATCGCATAAACATCCGAAGCAAACTGCGGTTCGTAAGTGCACAGGCTGCCCGGCGCGTGCAGGACGCCCGGTGGCACATCCCAGCCGGTGTCCAGAGTCAGTTTGTAGGCGCGGGACAGGTCCAGCAGGTTATTGTCACCGGCGGTAAAGGCTCGCAGTACATCAATGACCTCAGCCCGGGTCGTTTCTGGATTCAATCCAAAGAACGTAAAGGGGAATTCACCGCCATGATTGTTGAGTTGAGCCGGGAAAAAGTACATTTCCGGCTTGCCCGGCTGACCAACCCGGCGTGCGTGTTCGTCGCGATGATGGATATGATGCGGCAGCGGCCCGAGATTGTCGAAGAACTTCGAGAACATCGGCCAGCCGTGATATTTCGCCCAGAGATCTTCGCCGATTATTTCTGCTTTTAGGTCAGCGATCAAATCGCGTAGCAAGATGCGGGTCTGGCCATCTCGGGAAACGACATAGCTCAACCCTTCATCGTCCGGTGTTGCAGGCCCGTTTTCGGCATGGGTGGTCGATGCAAACCATCGCTCGTCAATAGCACCCCGCTCCAGACCCAGGCAATAATAGTCGGATGGGTGCAGTTTGATCCGGCGGCCAGGCCGGCAAAAGGAACGGGGAACCCAAGCCGGGGCCAGACGCAGCACACCCTGACTTTCAAGCAACAGTTGTTCGGAAATCTGCTTGTTCATCTTACTCCTCCTGTGAAAATTCAATGGTGACCATCTGGAACAATTCGACCGGCGGGATTTCAATTTCACAAAAGTCGCCGGCGATCTGCATGGTCAGCGGGGTTCGCTCAGGCAGGTTGACAGCGCTCATTGGCTGCCGCCCGTCAAGGCGGACTGATATTTTGATTTGATGAGCGGTAACCGGGGGCAGAACCTCCTGAATATTTAGAATGTTCAGGAGAATTTTACCTGGCTGGTCGAATCGCAGAATTTCAATGGCCGGCGGCGCCTCGGACTTGAAACTCAGCGGCTTAACAGCCAAAGATTTCAACAGGCGGGTCATGACCAGCATATGATCAGGTTGACTGAATTTCTCGATTGGAGCTGCCACCCAGATTATCCTGCCTTGGCCAACCTGTCGACGGATCATGGCCGGCCAGCTGGTCTTGATACCAGGCGGGTTGGAATGGATTGAGGCGATATGCTGGAAATCCGCCGGGTCGGTGTATGGCAGGGTAATGGTCGCCAAGACTTCGACATCCGGCTCAATTTCCACCAGGGACTGGCTCCCGAAAACCGACAATGGCCAGTTTTCGTTAACTTCACCAAAGATCGGCTGGCCGGCTGGTGTTGGAGCCATGTAAGTATAGCTCTCCTGAGTCTGGCCGATTTGCCGTATGCCCAGCAGATGTGACAGTTTGTCCAGTACGGCAGGACCACTGGCATACAAGCTGCCGCCAGCTGCGACATACTCGCCAATCAGCGCCGCTTCTTCATCAGACAGGTGCAAAAGATCTGGCAGAACCAGTACCTGGTGGGTTGCTATATTATGCAAGTTCGGACTGGAAATGACACCATAGGGAATATGAGAATGGCCAAGGATTTTAGCAACATTTAAGCCTGCCTGGATGTGCGGTTCCTGACCCGTAGACGCATCGGCACGCTTGCCGCTGTCATTCAGATCCATCTTAGACTCGGTGCTGAAATAGATCGCGATATCCTGCTGCAGATCACCACCCAGAAACGGCTCATATCGTGCCGATTCCTGAAAAACATCGCCCAGCATCTGGTAAACCCGCGGATTCATCGTGCCCTTCGGGTCGATAGCGTCTATGAACAGAAATGCGCCATTATGGGCCAACGTCAGGTAATTATGCGCCGCGATCATTTCTTTGGTTTTCGTGGTTGTATGGTCCATCAGGTCCGGATAACACCGTGAAGTCATATATTCAAACGGCTGAAGCGGCGTTATGGAATGATAGAGTTTGCAGACAAATGACTGCTGCAGATAACCACCATAAAAATCACCCGAGGCAACATCGACAGCCGGCAACAAGCGGATAGTCGAACCAAAGCGCCAGAATTGTGGAATGACAGAGAATTGATGCTCCACAATGCATTCCGGTTTGTGTTTCTTCTGTTCAAGAGTGACAAAGAGGGCAAATTCGGCTAACCATTTTTCACGGCGGTCCTGGAAATCCTGCCAGCGCGGATCATCCCAGTCGATAACCTCAGGAATCTCCCCACCGGTCTCCTCTTTGTACCGATTACGGCAACTCTGACAGTAGCAAACAGTTGGCCAGAAGCACATGTCGTAAAAAATTCCGACAAAATCGTAAACTGAAAATTCCGCAATCTGCTTAGCGACAAAATCCCGGTAACCCTGGTTATTCGGGCAGCAGTGCCCATAGCGCCCTCCATGAATATCACCCAAACTCCATGTATGCCGGGGGTCACGCGAGGGCAAACCGTTGACATCGATCATTCGCCATTCCGGGTTTTTCTCATAAGCCCAGTTGTTATAGATCAAGCTGTAATAAAGTACCGGATCCATCCCCTGTTTCCGGATTTCACCCAACACCTCGGCCAACATGTCACGGCCACCCAATCCGGCATGCATCTGTCCGCTTTGAGTCGGCCAGTAACAAAGACCGATATGCGAATTGGCATAGATCATGGCGGTCTGGACATGGGCAACTTTCATCAATTCAACGTACTTCCGGGAATCGAAGGCCGACAGGAATTCTGGATTCCAATCCTCAATGTGCATATCGACCAGGTTACGACGATAACTCTTTTGATACCATTTTTCCATACGTGCATCTCCTTTTAATTTTTGGATTGGACAGAGCTGCGTCCTGCCCGGAAACTAACTGTATTGAATCCGTTTTCAAAGTCTATAAGATTATTTGGTCAGGTTTTTCTGCATTTCGGTATCGATCGCGGTCAAAGCAGTATCTACCGAAATTTTTCCATCGATGATCACCTGCAACTGGGTTTTCATGACGGTAATACCAGTTTCACGGGCGTTCGGGCGATGTCCATGATTATCTGCGCTGCAGATGTGCATGCGAATTTCAGAATTCGCGTTTCCTCCCAGAACGGGGCGGTTGTGGACGAGGGCGGTGCGTGCGCCACCCCGTGCGGAAGCGATTGCCGCACAAAGACCGGACATGCCGCCTCCGACAACGACGACGTCATAGCTCTTCTGAATCATATCCGTCACATGCTACCTTCCTTTATGGTTGATGGGGCAAGTGCCAGAACTACTCTATACGATGAAAGAAGTGTCGGACTACCTTCCTTACCTTCCTTTATGGTTGATGGTCAGGGGGTACCCCATGTGGCCGTATGGTAATGTGATTGACATGTCTACAGTATAATCACACCAAGCACAAAGGTCAATTTACCGCTTTCGTCATCACAGGTGAGGGAATCTATCAAGAAAGCACCTACCGACCATTCAATAAAATCCCATGAATATTTAGATGACCTTAAAAAAGAGTATGCCACCCAAAGAAAAATGCATGTGCAAATCTCACAGAAGTATGGTCGAAATATGAAAACCATCGACTGTGATGCGACAAATTTCTATTTTGAAATTGACAAAGAAGATGATTTTCGAAAAAGCAGGTTGTGTTTTATAGTAAAAAGTATGCTGACAAAGAAAAGTAACATTGTCAAGGGCAGTGCAAGACATAAAAAAGCATAAAAAAATGCAGGAACAATTTTCATCCACTTAAGAAATAAAGACTGTTCCTGCAGTCCTATTGTAATCTCATTGATTCAAAAGAGGCACTTCATGATTTATGTTCTTTGCATCTTATCCGTGTTAAGGCAGTGTCGCCAGCACGCCATTGATAAAGCCAACAGATTTATAAAGGCCTGGTACGGGATCGGTCGGGAATTCATATTCAACCGAAACCATGTACTTGTAATCCCATTCTTTAAACTTGCGTAGCAGACCTGAAAGCGGTGTATCGGCATCACCTAGCGGGAAGCAGCCTTCGCCGCCTTTTGGCGAATCTTTAAAATGCACATGGAACACTTTTTCTTTCAGCAAATCCGCAGCGGCCAGCACATCATAGCCCATCATATTGTAAATGCCGGTATCCAGATTGGCACCAACGGTTTCATATTGCCGGCTGAGACGATGTACATCCTCCGGTTTTTCGACCGACGGTTCCGGATGGTTTTCAATCGCATACTTCAAGCCGTATTTTTTTCCGGCCGCATCAACAGCCGGCAGGATGGTGTCAGCTGTTGGGAGGTTAATACAACCGGTAACAACCTTACAGCCCATGGCTGCAGCAAAGGCGTATGCCTTGTCAACATTGTCTACGTCTCCGCCACCCCAGCCGCCAATGCAATAGACCAAAGACTGAAAGCCCATCTTTTTCAGTTCTTCCGCCATGGTTTTCCCTTCATCCAGAGTATAGACCAGATAGGAAAACATCGGTTCCCATATTTCCAGACTGTTGAACCCGATTTTTCTGATTTCTTTGGCAAGCACAATAAAGTCTTCCTTTTTGAATTCCTCTTGATATTTTTTACACATGTCGCCCCAGTTAAAAGGTTCCGGCCTTTGGTAATCGTAGATTTTCATAAAATAGGTACAAGTAATCATGCCAATGTTCATGGTGTTTTCTCCCTTCATCGTTTGGTTGAAATACTTAATTTGTCAAGCATCAATACCGGTTATGCAATTGCATATCATTGTTCACAAACAAGGGGAATAGCCACACCTGTATCGTTACGACTATCAACCACGTGAACAACAATATGGTAGTGCCCTCTCAAGTATGGATGCTTTTTTTTACAGGCCGATTGCTACTGACCCGCAACATAAGGTTTACCAGACCTTGCCGAAATATACAAGGCCTCCAGAACTTTTACGGTCTGTGCGGCTTCCTCCGGCAAAACCACCGGATCCGTGTCATTCATCAGAGCATCTACCCATGCAATCATTTCTTTGTCATAGACGGATAAGGCACTTTTGCCCAATTCATCCGGCACATACTGCCATAAACGGTCATTGCTCTCCCCATTCATGGTTAATTTCCCGTTTCGCAAAGACGCCCCGGCTGCCTCGCCGCAGAGCAACACTTCGTTCACATTCATTTCACTGATATTTACAGCCCACGTGGCTTTGACCACAATCATGGCACCGCTTTCCAGCACAACTGTACCAAAAGCAGAATCTTCCACTTCAAAGGCGTCAATGTCCCAGTGTCCACCGTTGTTAAATCCGCCACGCCCGATCAGTTTGTCATAAGTGTTCGCAACCGCACTGACAACAGGAGAATAGTCATTCATCAGCCACAATGTGGAGTCGACAATATGCGTCCCTGTATCAATCAAGGGACCGCCGCCCTGTTTTTCTTTGTTCAAAAAGACGCCCCAGGTTGGCACGCCGCGACGGCGCAAAGTTGTTGCTTCAGCATAATAGACTTTCCCCAATGTGCCTTTGACAACCTCACTGCGTAACAACTGTTCGTCTTCCGAAAAGCGCATCTGATAACCGACGGTTAGTTTCTTCCCGGCTTTTTTAGCTGCTGCAACCATAGCATCCGCTTCTTTTCCGGATATGGCCAAAGGTTTCTCGCAAAAGACATGGCAGCCGGCGTTTAGTGCATCGATTGTGATCACCGCATGCATGTTGTTTTCTGTGCAAACGCTGACTGCATCCAACTGCTCCTGCTTTAGCATCGCATGATAGTCTGTGTAGACCTTTGTTCCTTCTCCACCATATTTTTCATAGGCCTTTTGCGCACGTTCTTCAATAATATCGCAAAAAGCAACCACTTTGGCTCCTGAACTTTTGGCGTAACCTTCCAGATGAACCGTAGAAATGAAGCCACAGCCGATAATCCCTATCCGTAATTTTTTGTCCATTTTTACCTCCCTTTGAATGATACCTGTGGTCTAAAAACGGGCAATGGATGCTATTTCAGCTTCCATTGCCCTGTAGACCATGTGAACATTTTCCATAATTTTCTTCTACAATGCCGAACCCTTTATTATGAAAAGTTCAACAGATGAGAAAGCTGCATCTCTCTTTATTTGTTTGCAAGATAGGCGGTTAATTGATTTTGGTATTCTGCAATGACCTTGTCGCTTCCGGCAGATTTCATCTTATCCAATGCTTTGTCAAAATTACCTTCGTAGGCAATGACACCCAGTTTTATTGGAAGCATAGACGTAGTGTACTCAGCCATCATGTTGGCCAACTCCACGGAAACCGGTTCACTGTTAAAATTGAAGCCGATAACCGGGCTTTTTACTGTTTGACTTTCACGGATGTTTGAAATGTAATCCTGGTCATCTTCCTTACTCGTTGTCCGCAAAGAGTCAAAACGATGATTGGGCACATATTCGATCATCCACATATCAAACGCATACAGAGGGGTGTTGTTCTCATCTTTTATCCTTGTATACTCGTTTTCACCAACAGGTGTCCAGGTCACATCTTTTATACCGTACAAAACCAAATCCTGGTTTTCTTTGCTGGAAAACATCCAATACAGGAACTCAAGCCCGACTTCAGGGTGCTTTGCTGTGGAAGGAATTGCGTTCGAGTTCAGTAACGGCAGGTTCATTAAGAAGGGCTTACTATCCTCCATGAAAAACTTATCAAAATCGTTCACAATGGTTTTCCCTGTTTCTTCATCCATGACGTCGCCGCCCCCGGTCATCAGGTTCATGAGTGTGTCCCCGGCTACTTTATTTGCATTGATCGTATCTGCAGGCAGATTCAAAATATCCGGATGAATTAACCCGCGTTTGTAGCTTTCGTTCATGAATTCACAGTCTTTTTTAAACTCTTCTGACTCAAAGAACAAGCTGGCTTTCGCATCCTGTGTTACCTTATAAATGCCGTCCTGTGATGCATAGAATGGCCAGGTATCATAGGCACGATGCAAGGCTACAGGGCAGCGGCTCAGGCTATGTTCATACATGTATGCTTTGATACCTGTCTCGGCTTCCTGTTTTTTCTGCAGTGTTGCATTGGTTTCGACCATCTCATCCAGTGTTTTTGGTATTTCCAGACCATACTCTTTAAAACGGGTTACAGAATAGGTAATGGCTCCTTCCATGTCGCCGGAATTGTCACGCCAGAAGGCAGGAACCGTCATCGTATCTTTGCCAACTTTAGCACTTTGCCATAGCACGTCATCAAACAAATCCCACATCTGCGGTGTATATTGGTTGATGAGGTCATCCAGCTTTGTCAGGCCACCCTGACTTGTGTACATGGACGTTGTGATATAGTCCTCCATGATGTGAAGCAATTCAAATTCTTCACCCGATGAAAGTGCAATATTGATTTTATTTACCCATTGATCCCATGGGATATAGCTCGGCTTGAATTCAATATTCAAACCATCGGCTTGCATTTTGGCTGAAATGGCCTCATTAACGATGTCGGCTTGTGGGGTTGCTCCCCCAGGCATGTAGTAGCGAAGAGGAAGTATTTCTGTTGATACGGTGGCCGGCTCTGATGCAGCCTCAGTGGATGCCTCAGTGGATGCCTCAGTTGAAGCCGAAGCGGTGACAGATGCACTGGCTGATGCGGATGGTTCTGGTGTTGTTCCGCCACAACCTGCCAAAGATGACACAACCATCATCAGGGCAAGGATCAAAGTGAACAATTTCATTCTTTTCATCATATTCTCCTCCTTTTTGCGCTTGGTTCTCCGGGAAAACCGCTTTCTTCGATGATGGATCCAATCACCGATAAATTACAGCGGCTCATTTCCGAACATCCTCTGTGATTCTCGCACAATAGCCCTAATTTTCATTCGCATTAAGACGAAAATCGGAATAAATATCCTCAATTCAAGTCCATTCTGTTCCAAAATTAAGGTTCTTACACCAGAATCATCTATGATTCTACCGTAATAACCCGAAAATGCTCCAATTTGATGCCAAATCGCGGCGTTATCGGCAGTACAATGCTCCGCATTGTACTGGTAGACCGCGATATTGGCCTGAAATTGGGCATTTTCAATCGATTTTGCCTCCTTTGAAGTCGAAATCGGGGTTCTTACACCAGAATCATCTATGTAAAGGGAATTTTCCCTTTGCATTCCTTTTATGACAGACAGTAGCTAGACAAATCCCATATAAGGACACACAAAGCCAATTGGATTGTTATCCTTTAACCCCGCCTATAATAAGACCTTTGATAAAATATTTCTGGAGAAACGGGTATAGAAAGATAATGGGTCCGATGGTCATAATGGCTGTTGCCATTTTTAAAGACTCTCCAGGCATTTTTCTCACTGGAACCCCGGGTTGCAGGCGCTGCAGGGCAGATATTTGGGATTTAATCTGATACAACATGTATTGCAGTGGAAACAGCTTATTGTTTTCAACCAGCATAATGGCATTAAACCAATCGTTCCAATAAGCCACGCCGTAAAAAAGGGTAATTGCCGCTAAAACAGGCTTAGAGAGCGGGAAGTATATGCGAAAAGCAATCTGTGCATCTGTTGCACCATCGAGCTTGGCAGATTCCATAAAAGAATCGGGTAAGCCGTTCATAAAATTTCTCGTCAGAAATAAATTGTACGATGAAAACATCAACGACGGAACAATCATCGCAAGAAGATTATTGGTCAGCCCCAATGCCCGACACATCATATACCAGGGAACCAGGCCTGCGTTAAAAACCATGGGAATGAAAAAGAAGAAGGCCAAATGATTTCGGTAGGCCACACTTTTATTACACAACGTAAAGGCCGCCATACCTGTAATGGTTGTCGCAAGCAGTGTACCAATCAGTGTTACTGTTATCGAAACCCCATATGCAGGATAAACAGAAGAGTTGGCTGTAAATAACAGTTTATATGCCGCCAGTGACAATTCTGCCGGAATCAATTGATACCCATTCATTTTTATTGCCGCATCCGCTGTAAAAGAAATAACAACGACCAGTATCATTGGAAGCAAACACAGAAAAGAGAATAGACCAATGAGGGCATAGTTCACAACTTTGCCGATGGATATTTTTTCAATGCGATTCATCCGGAGAGACCTGTTTTTATACACGTGCTGTGTCACTTTTTTCTCCTCTCTGTTTCTTTATGATACGCCATATCGTTTGGAACCATTCTCTCATTTAGAACAATGCCCCAGACGGGAAAAACTTTCTGACCAAACGGTTCGAACCGTAAACCATAATGAATCCGACCACAGCCTGATACAGACCAACGGCCATAGCCGCAGAAGGATCGCCCGTCTGCCGCAGTGCACGGTATACAAAAGTATCAATAACATCCGTCCGTTTTAAGAGAATACCGTTATCACCCACCAAGGCGTAAATCATCTGGAAGTCACCATAGAAAATCTTCCCAACAGCCATCAGTGTCAATATTAAAATGGTCGGTACCAGTAAAGGCAACGTAATATGCCAAATCTGTTTTAGCTTTGTGGCTCCATCAATACGTGCCGCCTCATATAAACCTTCATCCATACCGGCAATCGCGGCCATATAGATAACAGAGCCCATACCGGCACCTTTCCAAATGCGCACAAGGGCTAGAATAAACGGCCAGTTGTCCGCATTGGAATACATTGAGATACGAGCCATGCCCAGGCTTTCAAATACGGAATTCAGCCAGCCGTTTTCAGAGGAAAGCAACGCGAAAACTACATATTGCACAATAATCCAAGAAAGGAAATTCGGAAACAAGAGGGTGGACTGCATCATTTTCAAATATTGCTTTTGTCTGATTTCATTGAGCATCAAAGCCAATACAATAGAAGCAATGGTGCCAGTCGTAATGAAGATTACATTCAGGTATACAGTGTTCCATGTAATCATAGCGGCGTTGGAGGAGCGAAAGAAAAATTCAAAGTTTTTTAAGCCAACAAAGGGTGATCCGAGCAGTCCCAATTTAAAGTTATAGTTTTCAAAAGCCATGATGATATAGGGCAGGGTTAAATAGCCAAACAACAGTGTATAAATAGCGGCTGGTAAAACCAGCATGTAACTGAAAGGGTTTTTACGTATATCCATTATAAAGCTTCTGTTTTTCAGCTGAACAATTTTGGTGCCTGTCATACGCTCTTGCATCCGTTATTCCTCCGTTCCACATACTTAGTTTAGTCATAAATGCGATTTGGATACCAGTCCAAATACCTGTTTCTATTGTTAGAAAATATGCGATAAGGAGAATGATCTCTAGAGTTATAACCAAAAGCACCTGTTTTATAGCAACGTTTTTTATACAAAAACCTGTTCTTTTGCACAATAATCGATGATTTATTGATTTTATGCAAAAGATCTGCTTTCAAATATATTGTGCGTATTGTCTATATTTTTATTATGTGATCATTCTTTTTTATCTATTTTGATAAATGTGTTGTATTCAAGCACGCGGTGTACATGCTTTTCATTTCCGTTAAGATATGATAGATTAGGTATATAGTCGGACATAAATCTACATAGATTTGCAAAAAAAGCAGCCCGTTCGCATTTAAAGAAGATGTAATTACGACGCAATTCTCGTTGCCATCCTTAAGATTTGAAATAGACCCATTGCATGAACATTTTCGCCATACCTGTCTTATAGAACATAGGAGGATTGCCGTTGCTAATCAAGTACTATCGCAATTACTCTACATTCAGAAAAATTTTCAATGTTCTTGCAGTGTCATTACTGGGTAGCATTATTGTTCTTGCGTTCATCTTGTCCATTGTTTTTACAAATGCACTGACCAGGGAAACCAATGACATCTCCACACGTATGCTTTCCCGGCTAACGCTCATTGTAAACCAGACCTTCAACGACGCACAGTCGGTTATGCTCTCATTAGGTTATGGTCAAAACATTGACCTGAACGGCATGATGTTTGGAAGCGAGCCAAATCGTTTGGTCGATTACAACGGGCATACACGGATGCGCTTACTGCAAACTATATATCCGGGCATTTCCTATATCGGTGTGTATAATGGTGTGCAGAACAATCTGTCCTGTACAATTGGTTTGGATGACGACACAAAAGAGCGGTTAAGACTGGCAATTTTACAGAATTATGATCAACAAAATGCACAACATACCATACCCATGACGAATTACAAAATTGTTACTAAAGGAAACGATCCCGAAATAAAAACACTCACCCTTATTTACTACTCACCCTTATCTGCCAAAAACCGCATCGGGGCTATTTTTACAGCCATTGACTGCAAATATCTCGGCAAGTTTATTGCTTCCATTAATAAAGAGGACAATCAGATCACTTTTTTGGTTGACGGTGACGGCACTGTTTTGTCGCACCCGGATGATACACAAATATTTCAAAGCTATAAGGATGTCCCTTATATACAGAAAGCCTTATCCTCTGAAAAAGCTAACGGTTACTATGTGGAAAACATCGACCATAAAAAAATACTGGTCACTTATTTGCGAAACGAGTCCCTCGGTTGGACCTACTTCACTTTGACAGGTTATGAAAAAATGACCCGAACACTCCGCTCTGTCAATTTGATTATCATCTCTATCTCACTGCTTATCTTACTGGTTGGTGCATTGATTGCTATTCGTTCCGCCAGAAATACCTTCCATCCCATAGCAACCCTTCTGGACAGGACTGGTTATCAGCCAAGCTTTCAGCATACAAATGCACAAGAAAAAAAAGCTCCCACAGATATTGGCTATCTCAACGATCAAATTGAAAACTACCTCAAAACCATTCATACGGAAGAGTCTCTGCTACTCAACCATGCCTATGTTGCGCTGTTGAACGGCAATTTAGACAGTGAGAATACAGCACAGATTCGAAAACATGAAGAAAACCTGATTGCCCCTTTTTATACTCTCTGCCTGCTACAGCTCGCCGGTTCACAACACTATAAGGACTTGTCGAAAAAGGAACGTCAGTACCTGCGGATTGAACTGGCCAGAACAGTGGATGACTGTCTAAAGCCCTTAACCCTCGGTACAACGCCGGTATTTATGTCGTCTGAAACAATGGTCATCATACTCCATATGTCCTCGTGTGAATCATCCGATGGCATCGCTCTGGGTTTGATGGAAGCACAGAAGCAATTCTATGATGCTGTTCATTTACAATTTTCAGCTGCACTCAGCAGCTCCTGCAATGACCTTTTCTCCTTGCAGGAAGCCTACGAAGAAGCACAGCAGCGCATGACAGAACATTTTTTTGCAGAAGAAGAGGCTATATTCCAGGATATAAGACGAAAAATAACCATTACCGGTTACGACAGCAAACAAGAGCACGAAATTTGGACAGCCATATTGGCTGGCGATGACGAAAGAATGAAAAGCACGTTGCATCTTTTTATAACTGATCTGAACACCCTTTCTTATGAATATGCCATTCATTATATCAACAGGCTGGCCCTCAACCTCATCGCATTCAGTTTTGCACAGACTAAAAGTGATCAAGTCGATACTTTCAGCCAGTACGAAAGTAACCTCTATCGTTTCAGAAACCTGCAAGAAGCCTATGACGGACTGTTAGCCCTGAGCCGGCTGAGTATGTCCTTGTTAAGAAAAAATGAGGACTATGTCAGCTCAGAGAAAATAGACAGAGCAATGACCGCCGTGCCACAAAGGTATATGGATCCTGGCTTTTCAACCAATACGGCAGCCCAGGATGTCGGTTTGTCCATATCCTATTTCAACCGTCAGTTCCGTGCACAAACAGGAAAATCCTTCAGCGCCTACCTCAACAGCCACCGATTGAATATGGCCGGTGAATTGCTGCGAACAACTTCCATGCCTATGAACAAAATATGTGAGGATGTTGGCATTGCCAACGAATCTTATTTTTATTCCCTCTTTAAAAACGAATTTGGGGTTACACCGCACCAGTACCGGAGCACACACAGGCAGGAGGAAACTTAGTTATATGGTAAGTGATGTGGTGCACATGGGCACGGTCCCCGTCGTGCATCGTTAAAATACACCCAAGACCGCCAGCCTTCAAACTGACAGCTGCAGACCGTGGTGGAAGCTTAGTAGTGCAAAAAAAATAATCCCTAGACTTGAGATGCCCTGAGCTCTTTAACCCTTCGGTTGAAAGTACTTCTTGAGTTTAGGCCAAGAATATTCATCGCTTCACTAACAGTAATCTCTTTTCTATCAAGCTTATTGATCAATTCATCCAAAAGAGGAAGGGATACTTCAATTCTTTTTCTTCCGAGGTACTTTTTGTCCTCTTTTGAATTTGAGATACCGTTTCTTTGCTTACGTTTTCTTCTTTTGATTTCGTTTTCGTAGAGTAAATAAACAAACGTATAAAGAGACTTCCGATTGTTATCATCGACTTCAAAATTCTCAGTTTTTAGAAATGCGCCTTTGGTGATGACTTCAAGTATGAATTTAAGAATTTTGAAATTGTCTGCCGAAATGTTGGCTAGCTGCTTGAGCGTAAAAACATCACCATGGTTTACATTGTCAATTTCACAGGATGTTTTCGGACTTTGAAAAGCAAATACCCTTAAGTTGTCACCTGCGTAGATTTTATCTGTCCGAATTAACCATTCCAAGTGATCTAGATACTCTAAGCCAACTTCATCAAGAAGCTCCCACAAATCTTCTCGATTAGCTTGAGGTACGCGTTCGTATATGAATGTGGGAATTTTGTTTTTTCTTACATATTGCTTCTTTTTCAAACCAAGATTAATTCCTGGTATACCCTGAAATGTTTCAGCCTCTAGTAGCGCAATGACGGCATAATCGGGCGTGAAAATGTATTCATAAGTTTCATCTTCATAGTATACCTGCTCCAATTCACAAACAGAATAAGCTACCTTGAGCTTATCTTCCGCAAAAACAGTTGCTTTAAGTGAATGTTTTTTCATTGGAAATCAACCTTTCGTAAGAGTCCCTGATGATGCAATTAAACCTTTGTAGAATCATATGCTTATACATTGCCTTTTGAGTAAAACTAATAAAACGCGTGTGATCAATGATTGCCATAATTTTTTCGAAGCTGAAGCATTTAAAAACGGTTTTCAGCGCTTCATTACAGTCAGCATAAGCAAGACTGCTAATAACCTCATAATACGAGCTTTTTTTTCCATTTAAAAGAATCTGTGAAGTGGGAAAGCCGAACACTCTCATCTCCGTCTCTTCTGGACTGTTAATGATTTTTATCATATCATCCTCGTCAGTGAGTCTAGGAAACAGGCAGGAGCCATTATCAAATATTGGAGCAAGCGTATACGCGTTGTTTTCCTTGATAAAGCCCCAATTGCCGCCATGTCGATCAAAATTTCCTAACAAGGCATCCAGAATATAGATTTCCCAAAATTGACAGACTGTCCTTCGAGGATCCTTGATTTTATTGTTTGCGAGTAAAATCTCAGTAATATCTTCGTACGAATAGGTAAATTTATCTCTATCTTCTTCTATACTACTTTCACCAACGTCATTGAACGCCACAAATTGTTGATTCTTCCCAATGAAATCTTTGATGGCAACAACTTCCTCACCATTATATGTCCCAAGAAATACTTCCTGCACTTCAAAACCCATACTCTCGATAATGCGACATCCAAGATACTCGGAAATATGATTGTTTCTTGTCAAAAATCGTTCCTTTTTTCTGAACTTGATAATAAAATCTTCGTTTCCAACGGTCAAACCAAATTTACGTTCAGCACCACTATAGATTTTATTGTTTTTTGGGTAGATATTATATTCCATTAAATTTTCTCCGAATGTATCAATAGGGTATTGTTTTTATTTTGATATATATGGTGCTTTTATTATATACTAAAAATATATTATATCAATAGGGTCTCGTTTTATTTTTGACTTAAGAATGATAAATGAATTCATAGACTATCTAGAAACAACACTTGCCTCTTGTTTTTGTTTAAATTTCATATGGCATTATCCCCTGTATACCCCTTACAAAAAACCCTTTCCTTAACAACGCTCACCATACATTTTTTTTGCATTGTCACACAGCAGCGCTTGCGCTATATCCATAGCCCTTATCTATCTCCGGCATTAGCGGCTGTGCAGGGTCTTCGATAATACGGTCCAGTGTCCGCTCATCCATCAGCAACAATGTGTCATGCTTCTCCAGTAAGCGCCATTTGCCCTCACGTTTCACAATATTCATCACGCAACCCCCTATTATTTTCCGTCATTACACTTTCTGTAAACCATTCCGTAACCCAAATTTTACTAAACTGTAGCCCGGTTCCCAGCCTTCAGCTTCGGTAAACTGAACCGGACCCAAGGCATGCAGTTCACCCCGCGGATGATGGTGCGGGCCAAAAAGATTGCGATCGGTGCTGATTATTTCTACCGTTAGGGTATTCTGACCTGGAATAAGATGATCCGTTATATCCACTTCATAAGGTGTCCACAGGAAAGTTTTCACTTCCTTGTCATTCACGCTTAGTTTGCAATAGGCACAGTGGGGTTTCCCCATACGGAAGACCACCCTGCCCCCCGGCAACAAATCAACAGTCTGGGTGAGTAAAATCGCACCGGTGAAGAAGGGATAACCGTTGCTTGTCCATTCCTCGCAAACTTGAACCAGCTGCGCATCCAGATAGAAAGGTCCTTTCTGCAAGAGTGCATCCCGCGGCGCCTCCTGTGTCGGGTGTTCGCACTTTACCAGGAAATCTCCCAGTAGATAAATATTTTCCAGCTCTGTATCGAACGTGAGCATATTCATCTCTGCTTCAAATACTTTTGCGCGCTCCAGCTTGGCCATCAGGGCAGGTGAATTCACAAAGCGGGTTCGCAGGACAATCGTATTATGACCTTTGTGAAATTTGCCTGACACATCGATTTTACTGAAAAGATGATCTTTCCACCAGTCATCGGTCTGCGTGCTGACTGCTGTACCATTGATGCACAGCGTATAATCCTGCCCATGTTCGATAACCAGGTACAAAGGCGCGTCTGGAGCGATGTCATAGCGAACGTCCACCGTAAAGTCCAAGCAGACGTCAACGCTGTGTCCTATCTCAAGCAATTGTTTCTGAATATGAACGATACTCTGCTGCTGCGAAGGTTCTCCGCCTTCGATAGACAACGTACAGCTGTCCAGCACCAAAACATTGTGCGAAAGTGCTTGCGCCGTCCATCCATCTTGCCACGGCACGACCTGTGGCGCCTGTACTGTCAACAGTTCGGTATCCTGCACCTCATTCGTGAAATAAAGTACTGCAGATTGGCTAGGCGCCAAGGACAAAAGCACTGTGCCATCAGCACGGATCGTCAGTGGCTGCGCAGTGCAATCTTCCAGCTGTAGCAGTTGAACCGTTTGATAGCCGTCCAGGCGAACAACACAGTCATGTTTACTGTCCAAATCCATATTGACCAGATATAGCGCGGTTCCCTCGTCGTACCGACTGACGCGATGCAGTATATTTGCGATTTCTTCGCCCTGTTTGTCTTGTACCTGTACGGGCTTGCAGCCTGTTTGCGTCAGCAAGGGTTGTAGACCGGAACGATCCAAACCAAGAAGCTGACACGCTGCCTGTAGTTGCGAAAGCCGTTCGGACGGGACGCCATTGATTATGGTTGGAAAGTTGTTTTCCAGTGCATACAATTTGCCCCCGTTTTTGGCAAACTTTAGCAGGAGGTCTATCGTGGTCTCTTCGAGCGTTGTCGCACGGGGAATCAGCACGCTGTGATAACGACATTGTCCGATGACCAGCGCGTCGGCTTCAACAACGCCTATCTCCGCCATCATCCCTTCGTCACCGAAGTGGTAATCCATGTGTAAACCGGACAGCATTTCGCTTAGCTGTTCAAAGCCACTGTCAATACGGTGAAGCTCCGCATTTGTACCCGTCGGATAGCATCCAGCATCCAGCGCAATCCAACCGCTGCGCAGCGGATGGATAACCAGTAATTGCTCTCCCTGCCTGCCTTCACTAAGGAGCATGCCCAGACGGGCAAAATAATCATTAAAGGTTCGGCATTGTGTCCACCAATTGCTCTGATAGGAAATTCCGGGAGGATGATCCTTTTTGCGCATACCCGCAAGCGAATAAGGATAGAGATGGTCACAGGTCAGGTTAATCCCAAGTGCATACTGCCATTGGGCAATGTGCTTTAATTCGCTTAGCGTCGTATTCCAACCGGCAGCAGCAAACATCTCGCTAAGCACAAGATCCTTGCCCATTTGTGCAGCGACACTGACAACCTGCTTAACGATAACAGGATTACCGGTGGCTTTGCCCAACCAATCAATGCCTGGAATATCCATATGCCGATAAAAGGCCATTGCCGAACCGTTACACATGGTCTGAAAGCGAATATCGTCCTCCAGTAAGACATGCCCGGTCAGCTTGCAGCCATGCGCTTTACACCACTGTCCCAACTGCTCGGCGCAGCTGCTGACAAAGAGCGCTGTTACTGTATTCCAGAAATCATACCGTGCTTTTTGGTAGCCTGACACCTCAGCAAAGAGAGCCGGCAGGCAATCCAAAATATCATAGCCGCAGCGCTGTAGGAATTCTTCCGGCAAAACGAACGACCACGGCATAGCAGCACGTCCATATTGCGGTTCATCCGTAAAGATCCCCGGAATTTCTTTCCCAAAATATTGTTGAAACCTTTGATAATAAGGTTCATATGTCTCTTCAATAAAGTCCTGAACAACATGCCTATCCAACAAATCCGCATAATAGGGGTTCACGCTGTAACAGACGTGGAGCAACTGCTCTTCACCCTGTACCGTGTCAGGTGAAATACGATGATACCCGGCATCCACATCATACACCGCCAGACTGTGCTCAGTGTAGCGTAACGCGTCTGCGAAAACCCGCTCGAATTGCAGAAATTTCTGCTGATACGCAAGCCCTTTTGCCGGCACTTTCCCACCGGCAAAGCCGCTAGGATAGCCATTTTCATCATATAACCAGCTATGCACACCCTCTTTACGGCCTTGATCAACGCAAGCCTCTATACCCTGCATCCACTGCTCACTGAAGTAGGGCGTTTTCAGTCCCGCCCGCGCATGAATAAAATATCCACCGAAGCCTGCCTGCGCCATGTCGTTCACCTGATGCCGCAACGTGTCGTTATCCAACGCGTCGTTCCATGACCAAAAGGGGATTGCACGGTATTTGTTGTCAGGTGTTTGGAGCTTGTTCAACATCTTGTCTATCACTATTTACACTCCTTGTTGTCCATCACTCTACTTGCACTCCTTGTTGTCCAAAGCTCTATTTGCATACTTTGTTATCCAAAGCTCTATTTGCATTCCCTGTTTTCCAAAACTTTATTAGCACGCATCGTTGTCAAAAAATTTATTTACACGCCTTGTTGTGCAAAGCATTACATGTACGCTTTGTTGTGTAAACCGCTATTTGCACTCCTTGTTGTTCAAAACATCATCCCAGATGTCGCTGCCAATATACGTCCTGGCCTCTTTGCAGATACGTGCGCTATCCGGACCGTCTATCCCCTTAAACGCTTCATATACAGGCTTTGGTTCACCGGGTTCATCGTCCTGCTCACTTTGTTTGTTCCGGCGAACAATACCAAGGTTGAGACCAAATTCATCCTTATTATCCACATGCGCATGGAGGATAAACGATTCAATTTGCGGGATGCTCTGCACCTTTTTATATGCCAGACAATACGCCGCGCTCTGAAGCGCCTCGCTCTCGTCTGTTTCTTTGGAGTTGAAACCCTGTTCGGACAAAATAATCGGACGCTGCTTTCCTTCATACAATAAGGCTGGTTCGTTAAAGTAGGTACTGAGTACCTCAAGGTTTTTAAAGGTGATGCGTCCTGTGTCCATGCGGCATACCGCTGTGTTGTCATGCCAAAAGTCGGGGTTGTTCAGATCTTCCGGATAAGGATGATGTGCCAGCCCCCATGGGAAGTCACCCTCCGCCTGACAATAGTCCAGAAGGTTGTCCAGTACCGCTTTGCCGCTATAGGATTGCAGTACATCATCGAGATAACGCATGGTCCAGAAATGATCCAGTGAAAGATAGACACGGGCATACTTATAGTATTTACGTGCGGCCAAATAGGCAAGACGCAGTGCAACCGTGTACTCTGCCATGTATTGCTCTACGGTCATCCTGCCGGCATTTCCCCATACCCACTGGGAATCTACTTCGTTCCCGATAATCAGACCGCAAGCCCTGCCATGGGCGGCATCTTCAGCCATATAGCGCTGCGCCAGGAAGGCAACAAAGGCGATGTAATAAGCAAGTCCCTGCGACGTAACGGTATTAAAAGCACTGATGAAGCCCTCGCGGTCGTAGTGGGGATGGGCAACAATTGCCTCAATCGCCGGTTCTGCCTGTAAACCG
>JBBRWP010000029.1:0-20091 GCA_038249175.1 Acetivibrionales bacterium | reverse complement strand
GTTTGGTGCCTGTGGATCTTTTACAAACAGTTCCGCTCTGGATTTTATCAAATCCATTTGTGCAGGTGAGGATTCCGCTGAAATTGTTTCTTCAAGCTTTTCATTCAACAATTCTTCAACAGAATAGCCTCTCAAATTAAAAACGGAAGGGCTTATATACGTGAACTTGCTTTCCGTTAAGTTGAAAACCCAAATCACATCAGTTGCGTTCTCTGATATCAGCCTGTACTTTGATTCGCTCTCGCGCACTTCTGCCGTCCGTTCCTCGACACGCTGCTCCAACACTTCATTCAGCAGGCGCAGTTCATCCTGGGTCTGCAACAGCGCCTGCTGGGTTTCGCGGAAGAATATGGGTGTGCCGGTGTCCGGGTCGAGCACCAGGTCGATGTGTTCACCGAGGAGTGTGCGCAGTTCCGCCTCCGCATCCACAATGCGGCGAATGACGGCCAACACGCGAGGGTCATCAGGGAGGATGGTCACATCATCGTTCATCGATGTTCCCCTCCAGACCCAGGGCAAGACGGATGCGGGCATGGTTGCTCAAATCCCCCACAATCTGAGTTTCCGGCGTTGGTGCGAGTTTGTGCAGTAAGGGGGTCACGAACACCTTGTCCTGCAGTGCCCGCAGTGGTTCTCGAAGCACATCCACCACTTCCAGACAGAGTTGCTCAGCGGGCAGATCCTGGCAGATGGCTGTCAAATTGGCTTGCGCCTGTGTGGAGTTTGGGGCGTTTCCAGCGATATAGAGGCGCAGATGTAACGTCTTGTCAGGCGTCATGTCAGGCCCCCCCGCCATTTACGGCAGCCCTCTGTTCAGGGGGTGCTTGTCCAGAGGTGTCCATACTCTTTACCAAATCCGCACCACGCTTGGTTCGAATCTCACCTTGTCGAATGGCAAACTCCTCCTTACGCAGCGACTCCTCGTGCAGCACGCGATCAATTTCGTCCGTCCGGAGCGCCATCTCGTGCTGCAGGTCGTTAATACGGGCTTGTGCCTGAGCCAGCGTCGTGCGGTTTCGCGGGATACCGCCGCCGGTGATATCATCCACGCCGGGAATGCCGGTCGGTACCTTACGGACCCTCGGATAGGGTTGGGTGTCAAATAAATCGGTCATCATTACCTCCCGATAATAACGCTGCATGACTCACGATAAAAATTTGCTTTTTCCATTCGTATTGTATCGCGAAAAATGTGCACCTGTCAAACATGAACGAGTGCTCCAATACCTCTGTTTTCAGCCTTTTAGCTACAATCATCAACTTTTTTCATGGCCAACTTACCTGAGCATAGAAATGGTGGTAATATGGAATTGCTTGAGAAGCGAAGAATTGTTGCAGTGAAATAAATTTTATATTGTATGCCTCCATAATGCGTATAATAAAACGCCGTCTCTCATTAAAGTGACGGCGTTTTTCATTGGCAGCACGTAACATGTTACCGGTATACATACCATCATATTTTTTTGCTGAGACATGTCGCACGAATCGAAAGTTATTTTAAAGATCAGGTCTGTGTCGTCAAGGTCACTGCCTCCGATGGTCGCAAAAACAGTCAAACCCATTTTCACTGAGAACCATCTTTTATTGTTTATGAAATTGACAAGATTAACCCGCCGATGTAAAGTTGGTTTATGGGTTTAGCTAGGAGGTTCGTTATGAAAACAGTGTTGGGATACAACAAGGATCGGATGTTAATCAATGGGAAACAGGTTTACAGTGAAATTGCCACCGTCAATCCAAATTCGTTGGGGCTCCTTTGGAATCAGCGGATGATTCAGGGGGTATTCGATGATAAAACCGATTGCAGTCGATTCAATCTCTTCGGCAAGACCTTCGATCCGGAAGCCAATACAGATGATTTAATTGCTTCCCTGCCCGAATGGTATGCCTATGGACTGCGGGCCATTACGGTGAGTTTTCAGGGCGGATGGCCCGTCAACTGCGTGGATGTGCGTACAATCGACAATAATCCTTTCGGAGCTGACGGCAGAAAACTTGATGTTGCATACGCCCGTCGCATGGACAGAATCATACGTGCTGCCGATGAACTGGGCATGATTATTATCGTGAGTTTTCTTTACTGGGCACAGGCATTACGGCTCGTTGACGGACGTGCCGTAACCAACGCTGTAAAAACCGCCGCTTCATTTCTTCGGGAAAACGCATACACCAACGTCATCATAGAAGTGGCGAACGAATATGATATCCAGCCGTTTTCTCCGCACCCCATCGTTCATGAACCTGAAGGCATGGCATGTCTGATGGAAATGGCTCGGGAGCATTCCGGCGGAATGCCGGTTGGATGCAGCGGTGGCGGCGGTGGTGCGGATCAGGAAGTGGTGGAGGCAAGCGACATTGTCCTTGTGCATGGCAATGGCCTGACCCGTGGTCAATACTACGATTTTATCCGTAGGGTCCAACAATGGGCACCGAGTAAACCAATCATCTGTAATGAGGACTCCCCGTGTTGTTCTCGTGTGGATGTCGCTCTGGAGACCGGTACATCATGGGGATACTACAACAACTATACCAAGCAGATCCCGCCAGCAGATCATGGTGTTTTGCCGGGGGAAGACCTGTTTTTTGCACGGCGTATGGCACGTGCTGTTGGCATTCCGGTACCGGAACTTCCAATGTCGGACCGTTTTGTCCTCCAGGGACTCGAACCGGAGCGTTCCTTCCATGGCATGCGCACGATCCGTCTTGCTGCAGAATGGCCTGAAACTGTTTCGAAAGTTGTTTTCCACGGGAATGGAAAACCGATATATACCAGTTATGATGAGCCATTTTTTTGTTGGCGTGAAGAAACATGGATCGCGAAATCATGGCATGCGGATCCTGCCATGGAAGAATGGATGGCCGAGGTCCACCTTGCTGACGGTACTGTCATCAGAAAAAGCCAAAAAGTAGTCTGATGGGACAAATACATTTCTGGTGAAAAATCGATGTCTTACTTCAGGCCGAAAACACGGTTCATGAGACTATGCCCAAAGAGGTTAGGAGGGGATCTTATGATTCGAAACCAATGGTACGGCATACTGGATGCAAAGGAATTGAAGGCAGATAAGCCGGTTGGCGTAACGCGCATGGGTGAAAAACTGGTGCTTTGGAGAAATGCAGAGGGTACGGTAAACTGCCTTTTTGATCGCTGCTGCCACCGTGGAGCAGCTCTGAGTGCCGGTAAAATCGTCCATGACACAGTCCGGTGTCCCTTCCATGGTTTTGCCTATGGCGTTTCCGGAAAAGTTGTAAGTATTCCTGCCAACGGAAAAAATACACCGGTACCTGATAGATATCGTGTTGATGCATATCGTGTGGAAGAAAAATATGGATTCATCTGGCTTTGGTATGGAGAATACGATACAATTCCACCAGAGGTTCCGTTTTTTCAATATTTGCGGCAAGGATTTTCCTATGGTGGTTTTTCGGAAACATGGGCAGTCCATTACACAAGAGCCATTGAGAACCAACTGGATGTTGTCCATCTGCCCTTCGTACATACGAACTCCATCGGTCGCGGCAATAGAACACTGATCAATGGACCTGTTGTGACATGGGAAGACAATCTGATGACATTTTATGTGGATAATGTGGTGGATGATGGTGTGATAAAGCCGCTGAAGTCGCAGGAGATAAAGAATTTCAAGGAATTGTTCAGCCTTCAATTCCAAATGCCGAACTCCTGGCAAAACATTATCAGTGACAAGTTGCGCATTGTGGCTGTCTTTGCGCCGATCGATGAGGGGCATACACGCATCTATCTGCGCTTCTATCAGAAGTTCATGAAAACGCCTGTGCTGAAACAAATCGTCAACAGCCTGAGCAGCATCGGCAACAAATATATCCTTCATCAGGACAGGCGGGTAGTCTTGACACAGATACCAGTCAAAACCGAACTGAAAATGGGCGAAAATCTCATTCAGGGAGATGCGCCAATTATCGCGTACCGTAAGCGGAGAGCCTTACTGAAGGGTGAAGACGACTTTTCAGTTTAATGATGGAAAAGGCAACGCTGTCGTCTTCGTGTTTCGTCTTGAAGGCGCACCGGAAGAAAAGCAATTCTTTTTGAAGGGGTTTCCGGGAGATTCGCTGTAAGAGGTTATTTCGAATTTGGAGGACATATTGCATCATGCTTCTCTCAATTCTCTGGGATATTCTAATATATCCAGAAAATCATAAGAGCCAGACATAACAAGTATCCTGACTTGAGAAAAAACCTATAAATTGTGTAGTGGTGCTTTTTATGGTATATTTTACTTAATAACAAATAAACTTTTAGCGAGGTGTTTTATTATGTCTAAAAGAAGTGCAAGAGCAATTTGGGAAGGTAATCTAGTCAAAGGAACAGGAACGATATCACTTGAGAGTGGTCTGTTTAAAGGATCGTATTCTTTTGGATCCAGATTCAAAACCGGTGCAGGGACTAATCCAGAAGAACTGATAGCAGGAGCACATGCAGGGTGTTTTTCGATGGCACTTTCGGGTATCTTATCAGATGATGGTTATTTGGTTGATTCTATTGACACGGTAGCGGTTGTTAAGATCGAAGAAGTAAACGGTGGTTTTGAAATAACTCAGATCGATTTAAAGACAGAAGCTAAAATCCAAAAAATAGATGAAAAAACATTCCTGGAGTACGCAAATAAAGCTAAAGAAGGATGTCCTGTTTCCAAAGCTTTGAAGGCTGTGAAAACGATAAATCTTGAGGCTAAGTTGATTTGAATAACATCAACTATTCAGTTATCCATATTCAATTCAAAGGAGGTACGCGATATGATTAGAATCAGCCGTTTTGACAAGACACTGGCCGAACCGGTTCACAATGGAACAATCCTCGGGATGAAAGCGTTTTCATCCGACATGGGAGAACCCTTCTCGCATCTGTAAGGCCATCTTGAAAACAAGGGGATTATGGATGGAAACCGCAATGGGCATGCCCACCCGGCTGCAATGATTTATTTAGCAGTGCGTCCTTAATTTCCTCCATCACACGGTGTGAAAAAGGACCAGATTTGATGGATTTCCTAAAAAAATGGTTTGATGCTAGACCCACAATTTTCTCCTTCATTGTTGCATAAGCATGGTATTCATATCATCACAAGAGTATCTTTAGCAAAAAAAAACTGTTGGCTTCAAGGCCTTATACAATGATAATCTGAAAATGCGTAGCATTTTCAGCATGTTTTTGTGCGAACACGACGAGGACGCATGGGGTATAAATCTGAAAATGCGCAGCATTTTCAGCAAGTTTTGTGCCAATTAAACAAGGATGCATGGGGTATAAATCTGATTTCTACTTGATGCCAAAAAGTGATGCGATATTTCCACCCATAATCAGTGCTCCTTATTCTCGTGTTGTTTCCTGATTCAGTAAGGCGTTGTATTTAGCGACTTCAACATGCATCAACTCAAATAGGGAGTCGCTGCCGAAACATACACGGGAAGCACCCAGTCTTTTTATCGCCTTAAGGATTGGTATGGGTCGTATTGCACTTCCAATGAGTATGATATTCGAATGGGCTTCCGCCTCTTCGATAGCCGCTGGCCAGACGGAAGCCTTCTATGGCTTGGGTTTTACTGCAGGTGAAGATCATTTTTACCAATAATGAAACGAAAGGAATATTTATATCATGAAGATTGTCGTCGCTCCAGATTCTTTCAAAGGTAATATGACATCGATAGAAGTGGCAAATTTTGTTGAAGCGGGTATATTGAAAGCAGATCCGGACATACAGGTCGTCAAAGTTCCGGTTGCAGATGGTGGGGAAGGCTCTGTTGAAGCCATGGTTGCAGCTGCCGGTGGAAGTTTGGTACAGGTTCGCGTTTGTGGTCCATTAGGTGAAATGGTTGATGCATTTTACGGTCTGCTTTCAGACGGGCGGACAGCGGTCATTGAAATGGCTGCAGCGGCAGGCTTACACCTTGTTCCGGATGAATTGAAGAACCCAATGGAGACAACGACATGGGGTGTCGGACAGCTTTTGCAGCAAGCATTGAATCAAGGAATACAGCGTGTCATCATTTGTATTGGGGGCAGTAGTACAAACGATGCTGGGACGGGAATGGTTCAAGCACTTGGCGGCAAGTTTTATGATAGATTTGGAAAAGAATTGGGCCGTGGGGGAAAAATCCTGTCGGCAATTGACCGGATAGATATTTCAGAGTTGGATCCCCGTATTGCACAAACTGATTTTCTGGCAGCTTGTGATGTGAAAAATCCCTTATATGGTTCTATGGGAGCAGCATATGTGTATGCCCTTCAAAAAGGGGCAAATACTGAAATGGTCAAAGAACTGGATGACGGATTAAAATGCTTTGCCGTTGCAGTACAGAAGTCCTTGGGTATGGATGTGTCTGAGATACCCGGCAGCGGTGCTGCCGGTGGCCTGGGGGCGGCATTGATTGCCTTCTGTGGGGCGACATTAATGCCTGGTATTGATGTGGTTATTGAAGCAGCCGCATTTGAAGAAAAGTTAGCAGGTGCTGATTTGCTCATTACCGGTGAGGGTAGAACAGATGGACAGACCGCGTATGGTAAGGTGCCCGTCGGTCTTGCAATGGTTGCGAAGAAGTGCGGCGTGCCGGTGGTGTGCTTGTCTGGCGGCTTGGCCGGGGATTATGAAAAAATTTATGAGCATGGCATTACAGCGGCTTTTTCAAATGTGACAGATGCCATGCCGTTAAATGAGGCGATGCAAAAAAGTGGGGACATGATGATAAAATCTGCCTATGCAATTACGAGACTTTTATTGGCATTTGTCAAATAAATCGAGAAAAGGTGTGTCAGTTTCATAATCAACACGATTACCCAGCATTCTGCGAATGCCGGGGCAAGTTATCTGACGATAAGTTGCCCCAAAAAGTCCCTAAGTGACTTTTTGGGGCACAATCATCTAGTCTAAGATTTCCACAATCTCATCTAGTGGTTTACGTGGCTTGTCCTCTGGTATATCGTTTGCATATCCCATCGGAACAAGGATGCATGGTGACATACCTTTTTGTTCAGGAAATAACGATCTCAATGGTTCGCGTTCAAACCAACCTACCCAACAGGTTCCAATGCCTTCGGACGTTGCAGCCAATACCATATGATCCGTTACGATTGCTGCATCGAATTCATGGTCCTTTTCACAGAAAACAACAGCGATTATTGGTGCTTCAGAAATGAAGGCCTGATGACATGCTTTTTCCGCAATTTGCTTCCGCAATGAAGCATTCCGAACAAAAACGACTTTAAATGGCTGACCGTTATTCCCTGTAGGTGCTCTGAGAATGGCCTGTTTCATCAAATCTAGTACTTTCTCAGGTATCGGATCCGATTTATACCCTCTGACTGCCCTGCGTGAATTGATGACCTTTTGAAAATCCATAATCTTCTCCTTTTCTACATTTTTTTATAACTGTCTTAATAGTTGACTCAGTATTTATGTGGATATGATTTGGTTTTGTATTTTTGTATGCTTATTATTTGTTGCTCATGTTTGGCCTTATAATTCTGTTTTATTTAATCTCTTGTTTTTCAAACATGTGCACAGACCCGCCTGGTGAAAGATTTCTCAAACGGGAAGCTCCATCCTTAGAGTTTCGGATAATGTCCATTGGATCTCCGTTCAGTGCCAAGGACTCCGGTGCGTCGTACGTTCCATAATGGAACGGTATGAGCAGTGCTTTATTGAGTGTATTGACCAATGAAACGGCATTGAAGTGATTGAGATGATACGTGCATACCGAACTGTCCAATGCAAGAATATCAATATCTTTTAATGCAAGATGCTCTTCCATTAAGCGCGTATCTCCAGGGAAATAACAACGGGCATCCAGTGTTTCAACAACAAACCCGCAGCAATCTCCTGAGCGAAAAGGACGGCCGAATTTAGCGGGATCCAACAACTGCCATGGATGGTCAGCCGGTACAAATGTAATTGTCGTTGTTTCAGAATTATAGGTATCCCCATTTCTGAACACACGCACGCGCTCCGGGTCCGCTCCCAGTTTGGCGAGTACTTCAAAAACAGGAGGTGGACCAATAAAGATTGGTTGATGCTTCATTAAAACTTTGGCTGTCTCCGGTCCTAAATGGTCATCATCGATATGGGTATATAGAACAATATCGACTCGGGGAATATTCATTGCCTCGATGGGATGAGACGCCCGCATTTTCAATCCTATTTCATTGATCATAGGATTATCAGGAATTGTGGTCAAGACAGGATCTATAAGGATAATGAGACCCCGTGCGTTGACTAGAAAACTTGCTCCTCCCAACCAGGTAACTGCTGTGTCCATCGTCTTACTAAAAGCCTGCTCATTGAGTGGCACTGTTTCCGGTGCTGCAGTCTGTATCAGTTCATTCATATTTTCACTCCATCCATAAAAATCAGAATCAAGCCAACTATGTCTATTCTGCATCATTTTTATCTTATTATTATCATACACTATAATAGTATGAACAAAACCACATCGGACAAACAGAGAAAATGAAATCCAAATTATTAAAGATTATGAAACGGTGTAGTCGATTACGCCGGAAGAGTTGCAGGCGATCTGCGTTTATCTGGTCGGAGACACAAGTGCGTTTACAACAGGCTCTGACTTTGTTATTGACGGGGCTTTCACTTGCATTTTTGATCAGGGTATCGACATCCAGTCCGTCTGTAGGATAATTGACGACACCGATGCTTGCTGAAATGTAGATATCATTTCCGGAAATAGAAAAGGGCGATTTGAAAGCATCTACGATTTTTCGGGATAGAAAATAGCCATAATGTTCATATAAACTCACTCCCGAACGGAAAGACAAACAGCCTGTTATTGACAGTTGGTACTTAACTTTGATGGCATTATTGTATTCTATAAATTGGCATCCATAACGTGCAGCAGAGCCGCCTCAAAATCCGAGTCGTTTTCCTTACTTCGCTTTTTGTTGCCGGATGTTTTGCCGCCTGCTCTGCGAACTTTCTGTGCAAGATGCCGTTCGAATAAAAGTCGGTCAATGTTGTCTTCATCGTACTCCATACCATTCTGGTTCAACACACGGCAACCTTTTCCCAGAGCCATTGCGGCGACGCCGTAATCCTGGGAAATGACAATGTCTGATGGTTTCAAACGGTTGACAAGTGCGAGGTCGACACTATCACGGGCTTTGTCCACAGTCATAACTTCGCTGTATCCATCCCGGATGATATGGCTGGTGTCACAAATCATGATGACATGAACGCCGCGGCTCCTGCCAAGACGTACAATGATTTCCTTGACAGGACAGGCATCGGCATCAACCAAAATTCTCAATTTATTTCCTCCATGGCACATATTCATTATGCTTCAACCAACCAAATCATTTTATCAATCATAGCCAAGGGTTTCCACTGTTTGTGTGGCGTTTTTACAGGTGCACGTCGATATAATTACCGAGTGGGTTCACTTCAGCTTTTTCGGTTTTTAAACGGTGAGTATTCGTCAATTTTTGGGTGTCTCCGGTTTCAGAAGTTCCATTTTTTTCCCTTGAACCGGGCTGTTCCGTTGATTCAGCAACATTCTCGGTTACACTTACAGGCAACAATTTGCTGATTGCATCCGGGTAGGTCGTTTTTTGAACCGCATTCTCTACCGATGGCATTGCCTCTGCCAAAGGCATGAGCGTTTGAGCTGCCAATATTGTCTGAACATCACGCGCAGTTTGAGTCATCATTACCTGCTGTGCCATTGCTGCCGTCTGTACTGTTGCCGCTAATTGTGTCGTTGCAGTCGGTATTGCTGTTGTAGTCGGTATTGCCGTTGCAGTCGGTGTTGCCGTTGCAGTCGGTGTCATTGCTGATATTTGTGTTGTTACAGCCGGTGTTGCGGTTTGTGTCATTGCTGTTACATCCTGTACCGTTGCCGCTATTTGTGTTGTTACAGCCGGTGTTGTAGTCTGTGTTATAGCCGCTGCATCCTGTACTGTTGCCGCTATTTGTGCCGCTGCATCCGTTATCGCTGTTGGTGTCTGTGTCGTTGCTGTGGTTGATTTTACCGCAGTGAAAGGGCGAATCATTGCCGCAGAACGTAATGCTTCAGCGGATTGTACCATGCTTCCAATAATAGGCGAGATAGGTGGAATATTGCTCATGATGCCAACCTCCTTACGCTGACTGTATCAGTTTTTTCAGATATCGTTTTTGGCCTAAACGGAAGAAAATGATGAATGTAATACATTAATCATTAGGAATCCTCCTGATTTTATCGACTGTATTCACATATTGATTTTATATTTTCAAGCACCTGCTATATATTTCCCCAATTTCATTCATTCTATGCAGTCATCCACGGTAAAATTTAATGTGTTTATTGTCGTTCTTTATAACACTTCATCGTGACCTCAAAGTTTTTATCAAAGTTCATGGCATTTTTTTGACTTGCTGTCAGGTAGTATAAATACAGTTTTACAAAAATCAAATCTCAAACGCACGCTGTAGTGATAATCAAATGTTTTCGTTTCAGTATGTGCACCACACTTTTTCGGGCTGATGCTGCAATTCAAATGGCAGATTAAAGCTTTCATAAGCAGCGGCTATGCCAGTGAATAACTACTTTTGAAACAGTCACATGAACCTTGACATTTTTTTTGTTAAGGAGTAGGGTTGTAATAGAACTATAAAAGGGATTTTTTTGATAATGAGCATCTCTGCAAATGATGTTTTGTCGAATTCAGACACAGATATTCTTAAGCCATACAGAAAAGGAAAGGGATTTTTTATGTTATATAGTATTGTACAAAATTTTCCAAAGGATATGATTTTCAAAGAGAGTGGACCACTTATATCGCTTTATCAGCCAACCCACAGGTCTTTTCCAGCCAACAAACAAGACCCCATTGTATTTAAGAATTTGCTTCGTGAGATTGAAAATTCATTGAGACAGAAGACAGACGATGATTTCATTGATTTAATCATGAAACCATTTTATGAACTCAAGGATGACAAAGATTTTTGGAACAATACTTCTGATGGCCTTGCTGTTCTTGCAAGTCAAAATAAATGCATTGTCTACAATCTTCACAATCCAGTGAAGGAGTTCGCAGTAGTGGCTAATAGTTTCCATATTAAACCACTTCTAAAGGCTTATCAGGGCGTTGAAAATTACCAAATACTGGGATTAAGCCGTGAGAATTTTACTCTTTATCAAGGCAATCGATATGGCTTTCATGAGATTAAGATAGATTCAGATACGCCAAGGACCATGCAAGATGTTTTGGGAGAAGAATTATCTGATTCATATTTATCTCATGCGTCTTATGCCGGTGCAGGCCGAACGACGATGTACCATGGTCACGGTGATGTGAAACTAGAGATTGATAAAGACACCGAAAAGTACTTCAGGTATGTAGATTCGTTTGTTTTTGAAAACTATTCAAAACCATCAAAACTGCCGCTTATTCTGGTTTCGCTAATGGAATACCATTCCGAATTCAAGAAACTGAGCAATAATTCTTATTTACTTGAAGAAGGGATTCACAAATCCATTGGGTCTCAAGAGCTGGATGAGATACAAACAAAGGCGCAACAGATAATAGAAGCAATCAATGTGGGAAGATTACAAAATATTTCAGAGGCATTTGCAAACCATGAAGCTGAATCTTTGGGATCATCAGATTTGGCACAAGTATCAAAAGCTGCCTGCGAAAATCGCGTTGATACTATTTTAATTGAAGAAGATAAAATTGTACCGGGAAAAATCGATTACGAAAATGGAGAAATCAAACTCGGTAACATCGGTAGTCCTGATTACGACGACATTCTGGATGATTTGGCTGAATTGGTATTGTTGGGCGGAGGTTCTGTATTACTCTTGGCAAAAGACTTGATGCCCAGTACCACAGGCATTGCTGCCATCTATCGATACAGCTGAATGCTACCATCAGCTAGACTTGTTCTGCAGGTTCTGATTCTCGAAAAATATTGATGGCTGGAAAATCAAAGACCTCTATTATACGATTAACATTGAATATTGAAATGACTTGATTGTACCTTGGGAAGCCTTTTCGTGACTATTCCCCGCAGGTCATCTTGCGGGGAATAGTCGTTCAAGGTGCAAACGGAAACAAATCCAAACGATACACCAGCATTCTGTGAATGCGAATGACAATGATGAATTTACCGGTAATATCTGGAGAAAGTTTCTATTCGGAATCATTCTTGAATCTTTTTTACATATACTGATCTGATGAGTGATCCATAGACCTCGCGGACACAAAATTCATATCCCCCAGCTTCTATCGTTGGCGTCTGTCCCTTTGAGGGGACATATCCCAGTCTTTTGATAACAAAGCCACTTAAAGTGTAATTGACATCATTACGTATATCCATGTCAAGGAATTTAATGACTTCGTTAATTTCGGTCCTACCGTCTATGATATAGCCGCCGTCACCGCTGTTTTTGATCAAGTCTACTCTTGGCATCTCAAAATCGCCAACGATCTCCTCAAGTATATCCATCATCGTTATGATACCGGAAGTTCCCCCATATTCATCGACAACAATCGCCAATTGGTTATTTCGCTGTTTCATTTCAATGAATAGATTAACAAGAGAATGTGACTCTGGTACAAAAAATGCCTGTCTCATCACGTCTTTCAACTGCCATAAAGGCGGTTCGTTATCTTTTTTTGAATACATCTTAACGATATCTTTGCTGTATATGGTGCCGACGATATTATCGATTGTCCCTTCATATATCGGGAATTTCCCATGTGACGTCTGGGACATTGTCTCCACAACAGCTTCAATCGATGCATTATATGGGATCGCTTCTATCTCTGTCCGATGGGTCATCGCATCTTCAACACTCAAATCAGTGAATTTAAAGAGATTGGTAACGATCTCTTCTTCTGTTTTTTCTATCGTCCCCTGCTCACGCCCCTCCCTGACCATCAGGAGAATCTCCTCTTCTGTCACAGGACGTGCATACTGGTTGGGGTCAATACCGATAACCCGGAGCACCCAATTCGTTGAAAAAGACATGAACCGGATAAAGGGCTTTGTTATCTTTGAAAATATGACTATCGGAGTTATCAGTATAGCCCCTGTTTTATACGGATAGATTATAGCGATTCGTTTTGGTACCAGTTCACCAAATACCATCATAAAGTAGGTTAGCATTAAGGTAACAAGGACGACTGAAGTCACCCGGATAATGGATAAAAATCCATCCGAGATATCTCTTCCACTAAACATATCAACAATGAGCTGAGCAAAGGAATCTGCAGCAAACACACCTGATAGAAGACCTGCAAGCGTGATGCCTATTTGGACAGTAGACAAAAAATCGCTCGGATTTTGTTTCATCACAAGCAGTAATTTAGATTTTTTGTCCCCTGCTTCAGCTTTTTGTTTCAATTTCATCTCATTGATACTAACAAGCGCTAGTTCAGCAGATGCAAGTATACCATTGATAAAGACAAGTACGATTAAGACAAGCAAAGCAACAATTGGACTAACATCATTCACCGCATGTCCTCCTGACGATTTGCACGGCACTTTGATAAGATCAGTCGTTCCGCTTACATTCAAGGTTTGGGTGTATAAACAGTCCTTAAACCAATAATTCTTGCTTTTACCATTCTCTATTAAATATGATACCATACATCTCAAAAACGTGATCTCAATTTTGCATACTTTGTTAAGCAACATGTGAACAGAATTTAAGGGCAAAAATATGAATACGGTATAACTGATTCCGGGGATTGGATGACTAATCCTCCAATGGGACTTGCATATGGCGTGTGCTTAAATTGAGTGTACATAAATGACAAGGGATGCTATCATTATTTCATGAGTGACAAAATCAGAGAAAATTCTTTATCTTATCATGGCTTTGAAGTTGCTGAAAAAGATGGAGACCTTGAAATAAAAGGTGTTTCCGACTTTGACCCTCTCCATGTTTTTGAATGCGGGCAATGTTTCAGGTGGAAACATCAGTCTGACGGTAGTTACACAGGCGTTGTCATGGGAAGGCTTGTTCGTGTTGTATATTGTAAAAGCAACAGCGGGAGCGAAATCTACAGCAGCAATGAAGGTACATTGACGATTTCAAACAGTAGTTTCAATGATTTTAAGGATCGTTGGTTTGACTATTTCGACCTCGGTACGGATTATTCAAAAATCAAAAAACTTGTTGCAAAAGATGAGATCATGAAAAAGGCTGTCGCTTTCGGCCATGGGATAAGGCTTTTAAGGCAGGAACCCTGGGAGACATTGATTTCGTTTATTATCTCCTCAAATAATAAGATTCCCAGGATAATGAGTATCATAACCAATATTTCGGAAAACTACGGAGAAACGATAGATGGGCACCAATACGCGTTTCCGCTGCCTGAAAAGCTCGCCGCACTGGCTGAGGATGGCCTTAAGGCATGTAGCAAGGGGGGTTACAGATGCAAGTACATGATAGCGACTGCGCAACAGATCATAAATGGCAATGTCAAGCTCGAAAATCTTTATGATATGAGTACTGATGAAGCAAGAAAAACGCTTACCGATCTACCGGGCGTCGGGAGCAAAGTCGCGGATTGCATTCTTCTCTACAGCGGGATAAAATTCGACGTTTTCCCGACAGATGTATGGATAAAGCGTGTTATGGAAGAGCTGTACTTCAAAAGGGAAGCATCCATGAAAGAGATACGGGAATTCTCAGCGTCTTATTTTGGCGAACTCGCCGGCTTTGCACAGCAATATCTTTTCTATTATGCAAGGGAAAACAGAATAGGAACACACTGAACTGAATGAAGAATAACAATATTTGAAAGCTGCCGAGTGAGTGAGCTTATGCATTCAAACTCAAATGGGAAGCATCGAAATGTTTTAGTGGAAGTGTGGTGTATTCAATGTTAAAATGGAGGCAAGGCAGTCACATGTTAAGTGAAAAGGAGATTGGCAGTATGAGTAAATACAATTATGGTGTTGAACTATACTCAGTGAAGGATGAACTGGCAAAGGACATGCCAGGTACATTGAAAAACGTCAAAGAGATGGGGTATGCCGGTGTGGAATTCTTTGGTGAATTCACATTTAGCGCAGAAGCCATCAAGAAAGAATTGAATGCCAATGGATTGGTCTGTTGCGGCTGGCATACACCTTGGAGTTATGTGCAGGATGATCATTTCGAGGCCACGGTGGCTTATTTCAAGACTATCGGAAACAAGTATGTCATTATCCCCGGAATACCGGATGAGATGACTGAAAATATGGATGCCGCCATCCATACGGCAGGTCTCTTTAACAAAATTGCCTCCAGATTGGCCACCCATGGCATGAAGCTGGGATACCACAATCATGCAAGTGAATTGAAGTTCTACCCCGGATCTTCTGAATGTCCTTTCACCGCGTTGTTTGATCATACCGACCCGTCAGTCATCGTACAAATGGACAACGGTCACGTGATTAACGGGCGAGGAATTGGGATTCTCAGCCTGTTGCGGCGATATCCGAACAGGTATACGACAGTTCACTTGAAACCATACAGTCTGGAAAAAGGTGCTGTGGTTGCAAATGACGGTTACAATACCATGATTGGCGAGGATGATGTCCCATGGATGGAATTCATGTCAATCTGCCGTAAATCAGGCGGAACCGAATGGTACATTGTGGAGTATGAAAGCGCAGCGATGTATCCTGAGCTCGTGGGTGTGGAGAAATGTCTGGAAGTTTTGACGGCTATGGAAGCAGACGGTTTCATTTGAGTTTTGTTTCAGGGGATATGCGAAGAAAAATTGAAAATATGACGCAATCGGCGATGGTGTCTGCAAAGATACCATCGCCGATTCAATTTTGCCATTGATGCCTGCCATCAGGCCGACAATACTTTCGATTATTATTTGATAACCCTGGCAGTAGCCAATTGACATCACTGCTTTGATGTTTGGCTACTTGTGATACGATAGGACAAATGAAATATGACCTATTTGAAACTGAGGTATATACATATAATTTCCATTTATATTGGCAATTTTTGACCGTATCTCAGCTATTCGCGTAAATATGATTAAGTTTTAATCCAACCAAATAATCATGAATTTCGTGCTCTTTGTTTAATCCACGAAGTAAATCTTGAGGTATGTTTTGATAGCCGACTTTAGCACCTAAAATCATACCAAGAATCATGCCCCTTGAAGCGCTGTCGCCACCGGCGTAGACATTATTGATTAAGATTTCTTTAAAATCACAATCTTTAGTGTCGCTTTTCAATAAAATAGAGACTACACTTGGTAAACCAAAATTGCTTGAACAACTTTGTCCAATAGTGCCAACAGCTTCAACTATTGTTCCACTTTGTGCTAGGGCATTTTCGTAAGAAGCAATAATAAAAGGATCTCTTCCTTCCAATTGCGCTTTAAGTGCTTCTTTGATGTCTATGCCTGTAGCTACATCATAGATAACATCAATAAAGTAGTCACTGATTTTAAAGAGTAATGGATTATTGTGGGTTAAAGCTGTTTGTTTGATAAATGCTTCATGACCGCTTTGTTGTAGTGCAAATAATGGTGCACTTCTAGCAAATCCACCAAGCTCATCACTTTCAGAACCTGTAAAAGTATTAGCATCTGAGAGTAGTTGAATAGAAGTTTTACTTGCATGATCCAAATACAAGTTTTCATGCGTCATAAAATGCAACCAGTCATGTTTGAATTCATCTACATTAAAATCTTGATTGGTAGATAAAGATTTAAGTAGTAATAAACTTTGATCACCATAATGTGTAAAGTCACCAGCTTCTTTACCTTGATGATAAGGAGTGTGAGAAGGTGTTGAAAAACCAGTGATTGGATGGAAATGAGTTTTGATTTCTTCTGTATTATATATCCAATGAGGTCCAAGTGCTATCGCATCGCCAATAAAGGATCCATAAATTATACCTAGTATTTTATCTGTAGTCATATTTTTTTCCTCCTTATAAATGATAATTAATATCATTATTATATCAAATAAACAGGGTAAAGTATACAGATACGTAAAGGTAGTTTTATAGTGTAAGAAAGCGTAATAAGATTACATGTTGAGTTTTGGTTATTTGATACAATAGTTCTTAAATCAGACCGAAAGGTAACACCACGTCGATTTTCACACCCTCTTGGAAGTGCGTGAAATCAGGGGTATACCTCAATGTGTGTGTTGCGGTTCATCCAAAAGAACGGGTGAGGTTGCCTCAGGTGCAATCCTCTTCGTATCGCCGACCCTTGACGTGCAAACCGCTTTGCAGTTCGTTAGGACATCAATTCCGTTAGCCGCGAAGACACCTCAAAAATGAGGCTGATCTCCTCCTCTTCCGTCGATACCAGATGGGGAAGCATTTCCACGATGGTGACCTTGGTGCTTTGCAACCAAAAAAAGCTGTAATCCAATCGGTAATATCATTAAGTTGGGTTATTTGGCTTCATGATTCAGTCGATAAAAGAGTATTTGGAATTGACATTAGAGACGACCGATCATATAATCACAATGTGTATAATAAAGATATGAAAAAAAATGAAATATTAGAAAAAACCATTGGTATCATGCACCTACTGATACTAGGATGTTGGCAAACTTCATAGTAAACAGTTGGCAAGGGGCAATGCTGAGAATGAAGTCCAGCAAGAATAGCGACCCGCTCAAAGCATTTAATACAGTACTTTCAATGATTTTGAGTATCACTACAGCGTGAGTTTGAATAATTCATTTTTATGATCCTTTATTTATGCGGACTTTAAACAAGTCAGAATCCTCAAAAATGATGCTAGATTTGGCGTAAATATCGAAGTCACGCTGTAGTGGCATTTAGTTTTGAGGTTGTTTTAATAAATGAGCATAGTATGAATATTTATGACTTGGGTGGTATTAAGGACTGGCTCTATGATGAGGAACGCAACCAATAAGTCTAAATGGACACATCAATAAATACGGTGAGTATAATCACGGGGGTTGTTATAACAAAAGGAGGGTTGAATATGATAAATCAAGCAATTGATCTCTTGCTGAAAACCTTGCCTGAGGAGCTGAATAGCTTTAGCGGCACAGAATACCCGATGGCCCTGCAAACCACATTTCGGGGAAATGAGGTACTGGATATAATCTGCTTAAGTAACCAGTTAACCAATCTTAGGAATGCTGATGAAAAGGAACTGCTCGAACCGCTGCTGCTGGCGGCAGAAGTTATAGAATCATCCAGTGCTGATAAATCACAGTTTTTTATTACCGATGACCAAGTCAGAAGCAATGTTTTCTTTGGAAGCAAATGGCGTGCTGGCTGGGTACTCGTCTTGGGTGCTCGTAATAATGAAAAAGTGATTGAGATGCTAAAAGAGAAAGACTACCTGGTTTTCACAGATCAGCCGGATGTCAAAGACACGTGTTTTATTGGCAACCGGCCAACCTCCCCGATATATTTTCTGCAAATGATGGTGCGATACGGCTTAATTTGGGGGCGTATTGCACCGGGAGACGATCATGAAATGGGACATTTCCTTGAAAAGGATATGCCCGGTTTCATGATAATTACCGAAGATCTTGAGCCATTAAAATACTTGGTAGCGCTGGGCATCATGAAGCTGGGCGCGCCTGCGTTGGTGCCAACCACTTTCCCCTTTCCCTATGGAAGGCGCATTGTTACAGATGACCCAGTAAGACTCATTGAAGATGGTGTTCATTTCCCAAACCTGCGCATGCGATATTACAACGATGAAATCATCCAGCTGCCGGATAACTGTAATATAGCCTATGCACGGGAAACAATCGATGAGGGGACCACATACGGAGGTACGCCACTATCTTTTTTCTTCCTGCAGTCGTCTGGCAGTGTCAACCCCGGTATCCATGTTATTGGGCAACCATCAGCGCACATTGGCATTTTGGTTGACATCGAAAACGAAGCGCTTGGTCTGGATTTAGCTCAGATTGTTGAACAGACCGCAATGAAAGCAGTCAATTATCTGCAAGGCGTAAGAGCAGGAGAATCAGACGGTAATTTCTATATCAAAACTGCGCCAGGCATGGCAATGGACAACAACAAAATCGGTGAGGCTATCTATTATGGCATCCGCCTTCAGTACCCCAGGTTGGAAAAAATCAGTATTACATTCATATACAACGAAGTACAACTTAAAAAGGACAAACAGGAGATTGATGGACTTAAAGCGGCTCGCCGCTTGTTCATTCAGCATATGTCTGAGGAAAATACCGAGGAATTCTGCGTCTGTATTGAATGCCGGCCCTTTTCGCTTGAGCATACTTGTATCGTAACTCCCGACCGCATCCCAATGTGTGCGTCGAGAACATATTTTACGATTAAGGCAGAAAGTCTGCTTGGTTCATCTTCTGTGCCATTCCGCCGCCAGTCGGACAAGGAGCGACCGCTAAGATTGGTATTCAATAAGGGAAACATGATAAATCAGGAGAAAGGCGAATATGAGGGCTGCAATAAAATATATAGTGAGCTCACTTCAGACAGACTGAACAGGGTATTCCTGCATTCCTTGCGAGGATACCCGCATACTTCCTGTGGGTGTTTTCAGAATCTGGCTTTTTGGATAGAAGAAGTGAACGGAATAGGCATCATGTCAAGAAGTTCAAAGGCGGTCTCCCCAAACGGTAAGACATGGGATGTCTTAGCCAACTACGCAGGCGGCAAGCAAAGCGATGGTATTATGGGTGTCTCCCTTCACTATATTCGTTCTCGGCACTTTCTGAAAGGCGATGGAGGAATTGGAAATGTTGTGTGGGTGGATCAAGCACTTTATGAAAAGATCTCCGGCTGCTTATTGCCCGGACAAAAAGTAGCAACGGAAATGAACACCGCTACTTTGGAAGATCTTAAACAATTCATAAAACGGGAATAAAAGCGAAAGCATTTCATAGAAGATTCTGGTGTTAGAACCCCGATTTCGACTCCGCAGGAGGCGAAATCGAATGAAAATGCCCAATTTTAGGCCAATATCGCGGTCTACCAGTACAATGCGGAGCATTGTACTGCCCCTAATGCCGCGATTTGGCATCAAATTGGAGCATTTTCGGGTTATTACGGTAGAATCATATAAGATTCTATGGGACAGGAATTTTCCCCAATATGAAAACGATGGTGTTTATG
>JBBRWP010000028.1:0-20527 GCA_038249175.1 Acetivibrionales bacterium | reverse complement strand
GCACAAAATACTTTTACAGTTCTCTAAATCCGGCATGGGTAGCATTTCCTTTAGATTCATGATTTTTCCGCCTTTCTTCCATAAATCTGAAAATGGTAAAATTTCATCACTTTTTGTGCCTGAGCGAAGCGAAAGGAATGTTTATAAATCTGAAAATGAATCCTTAATGAGCTTTGATAAAGACCTAAAAACTGGTTTTGAGGATACCGCGACACAATATACGCACAAAGATGGGTCAAAGCGATGGTGGTTGGTAAAAGCAGTCAAGCTTGAGGAAAATAGAGTCCTTGAGTTTGTAAAAGATATAACTGATATGAAGAAAACTGAAGAAAAACTCATTTACAACGGTTATCATGATCATCTGACAGGTTTATATAACCGCAGATTTTTTGAAGAAGAGTTAATGAGACTTGATATAGAGAGAAACCTTCCATTGTCTATAATAATGCTTGATATAAATGGATTGAAAATAATAAATGATTCTTTTGGACATGCTATGGGAGATAAGCTTCTTAAAAAATCTACAGAAATAATAAAGAAAGGATGCCGTGCCAAAGACATTGTTGCCAGACTCGGAGGAGATGAATTCATCATCTTATCACCTGGTACAAATAGCGATGAAGCAGAACAAATTGCGGAAACCATAAGAAATATGTCGAAAAATGAATTAATTGGGGACATCCAGTTATCTGTTTCCTATGGATATGATACAAAGACTGTTATCGAGAAAAAGATCAATGAAGTATTAGCAAACGCAGAAAACTACATGTACAGGCATAAGATATATGAACGCACGAGCATGCTGAGCAAAACAATTGATATTATCATGAATACACTGTTTGAAAAAAGCAACAGAGAGTTGATGCATTCAAAAAGGGTGAGTGATATTTGTGAAGCGATTGCATTGAACCTTGATTTTAGTACACATCATGTGAATCAGATCAAAATAGCTGGTTTACTACACGATATTGGGAAAATAGGTATTGATGAAAAAATTCTCAATAAGGCAGGAAAGTTGGACAAGGATGAAAGATATGATATGGAAAAGCATTCTGAAGTGGGCTGGCGGATTTTAAGTTCAAGCAATGAGTTTTCCGAGCTTGCACAGTATGTTCTCGATCATCATGAAAGTTGGGATGGCACGGGATATCCGAATGGTATTAAGCATGAAGAAATACCCATCGAGGCCAGAATCATCAGTATTGCTGACTCATATGATGCAATGACCAGTAAACGAAGTTATAAAGAAGCGATGAGTAAAGGTAAAGCAATAGAAGAAATAAAGAGATGTTCCGGTACACAATTTGACCCTGAAATTGCAGAAGTATTTATCACGAAGGTTTTGAAGGAAGCTTGAAAATGGCTTGATTGCATATGCAAGATTATATTTTGCTGCTTTTATTTTACCTATCCACCAAACCACTGTGAAATTAAAATATTCTGTAAACATCGCACACAATGGTAACTTACAAATATTTATGTTCAAATCATAAAAAAATGGCATAAACTTAAATATCCTAATCTATAGATTAGGATATTTGAGTTTATGCCACGGAAAACGTTGTTGGTTGAAAGACTCTTAAAATGGGATATAAATAACCGTAAGGTAAGTTATAAAAAACTCCAATGGATTTCCGTTTTTAAGGATTGAAATAGAGGTGGGAAAATGAAGATTGAGCAGTTGGTCTACGATGCGCATGGTTTTCATGGGTGTGCTGTACTTGGGCAATCAGCGCAATGGGTTTTGGTGTTTGGGGATGGTGCTTTACTCAAAAAGAATGAGGTCACTGATACCATCAAAAGCATGTATCCGCTTGCCTATCTGATGGGATGTTCAACGGCCGGAGAAATAAAAAATGAAAATGTTGCTGGTCAAGATAGCATTATCATCACTGCTATTCAGTTTGAAAAATCTAGGATTGCGTTTAAAAGCGTCATTCTGAGTGAAAATGAGAACAATAGCAGAAAAATTGGCAATTCTTTGACATGTGGCTTGGAAAAAGAAAACTTGAAGCACATTTTTGTTTTATCTGAGGGACTCAACATCAATGGGAGCAAGTTGGTTGAAGGATTTCGGATGAATATAGGAATTGATGTTCCCATTACAGGGGGATTGGCTGGAGATGGCAGCAGATTCAAAGAGACCTTAATTGTCAATGACGGGTATGCCAAGTCCAATCAAATCGTTTTAGCGGCAATTTATGGAGACATCAAAACGAGCTGTGCTTCTTTTGGTGGATGGGACATGTTTGGCATGGAAAGGATTGTGACCCGATCCAAAGACAATATTCTTTATGAAATGGATGAAAAACCTGCACTTGACTTATACCGGGAATATCTTGGAGAAAAATCGTCCGAACTACCTGCCAGCGGCTTGTTGTTCCCATTAAGTGTCAGAATAAAAGAGACAAATCAAACATTTGTGCGGACGCTTTTGGGGATTAATGAAAAAGAAAAGAGTTTAATTTTTGCGGGAGATGTGCCTGAAAATGCATATTGCAGGTTGATGAAAGCCAATACAAACAATCTGATTGACGGCGCAAGAAAAGCTGCTTTAACAGCAAAAGAGCTGATGAAAACAGAAAAAACTGATCTGGCCATTCTGATCAGTTGTGTCGGCAGGAGACTTATTTTAAAAAAACGCGTGGATGAACAAATTGGTGTTGTAAGGGGTATTGTTGGAAAAAATACAGTCATTACGGGATTCTATTCCTATGGGGAGATTGCTCCGTATTTTACATATGGTGCATGTGAATTTCATAATCAGACAATGACGTTGTCATTTTTATCAGAGGAGTGATTCATTTGGATAAATATCATCTCTTGCTTCAAAAACAAATTGATCAGTGTGCTTGTATGGAAGATTGTTTTAAGCTGGACGGTTTTATTCAATTTATTCAAGAAATTGATGGTACTTATAACGACTTCGAGGAGGATAAAAAACTCCTGGAAAGAAGTATAGAAATCAGTTCAAAGGAATTTTTAGAACATTTTGAAAAAACAAAAAAAATGCAGGCTCAGATGATACATAATGAAAAAATGGCAGGCATAGGTCAGTTGTCAGCCGGCATTGCGCATGAGATCAACAATCCACTGGGCTTTATCCATAGCAATATTGACACCTTGAAGAAATATATGATGAAGGTGCTGAATATGCAAAAAATATCGCAGCAACTCATCATGGACGCTGCACCTAATCAGCCTGAAGAGTATCAAGCCAATTGTGAAACCATGAAAGAATATATCCGAACCAACAATATGGACTATATTTTTCATGAAATACCGGACATTATTGAAGAGACGACCATTGGCATTTCGAGAATTGAAAGGATTATAAAAGGGTTATTGGGATTTTCACGCATAAATTATGAATCCGACAAGACGGACTTTGACTTGAATAAAGGCATTTTGGACACACTGATCATCGCTAACAACGAAATTAAGTATTGCGCAGGGATTATAACCGATCTTCAGAATATACCGCTTATAAAGGCACAATCTGGAGAAATAAACCAGGTCATATTGAATATTTTGATTAATGCTGCACATGCTATAAAAAGCAAAGATGAAGCGCTTGAGAAAAATTACATCACAATCCATACCTATTGCGATCAGAAATATGTCCACTGCGATATAGAAGATACGGGAACGGGTATTCCTGACAATATTCGTGATCGTATTTATGAGCCGTTTTTTACCACAAAACCTGTTGGTTCAGGGACAGGTTTGGGATTGAGTATGGCACATGACATTATTGTCAATAAGCATCATGGTCAAATCAGTGTAGAAAGCCTTGAAGGGAATGGAACGAAATTTTTAATTATGTTGCCATATTGAATGTTATGAAAGAGGGTGTGAATTCATTGGTGGTTTTAATCGTGGATGATGATATATTTAACCTGAAAGTTGCCGATGGCTATATCAAGACGAACTTTCCTGACTTTTGTGTTCTTCTCTGTCAAAAGCCAAAGGAAGTCATGGACCTTTTGGAAAATGAACACGTTGATATTATTTTACTTGATATTATGATGCCACAAGTAAGTGGCATCGATTTACTGAAAGAAATACGAATGCATCATGAATACCGGGAGATTCAGGTTCTCATGTTAACAGCATTGGATAATGCGGAAAGCTTTTCTGAGTGTTTTGAAATGGGCGCCAATGATTTCTTGAGAAAACCTATCGATATTGTCGAATTCCGTGCAAGAATCAAGTCTGCTGCTATGACAAGATACAATATTCTGGTTTTGAAAGAATTGAATGCTAAAATGAAACTGCAAAACGATGAGATTAGGGTCATTAATTCGCAACTCAAAGACACGCAGTTTCATTTAATCCAGTCAGAAAAACTGGCTGCTATCGGTGAACTGGCTGCGGGTGTCGCACATGAAATCAATAATCCGATTGGGTATGTGGGCAGCAACCTTGAAACCATGGAAGGTTACCTGAAAAAGATGCAGGGGTTTATTGATTCAACCATGCAGAATATCGATGTACTTGCATTGCATCAAGAGGATCCCGCTATCAATGAACTCAAAGAAGCCATTCGTGAAAACTATAAAAAGTTTCGTATCGATTATATTTCAGAAGATTTAGGCAGCATCATTATGGATTCAAGAGAAGGCGTCCAAAAAGTAACTGAAATTGTCAAGTCACTGAGAAATTTTGCAAGAACCGGAAATGAAGATGAAAAAGCCTATTGTACGGTTCGTGAAATGATTGACCAAGCGTTGCTGATTGTACGGAATGAAGCGAAATATAATGTTTTGTTTACGGTGAATTCCTTGGATGATGATGAAATGTTTTGCCACAAAGGGCAAATAAGTCAGGTGTTTTTGAATATTGTTCTCAATGCAATACAAGCCATCAAGACTCAAGATCGATTGGATATGGGCAAAATATCCATTTCGGTCTATAAACAAAATGAATACATTTGCATACGTATCGAAGATGATGGTCCAGGTATACAGGAAGAACATCTGTCTAAAATTTTCAGTCCATTCTTTACCACAAAAGACGTTGGACAGGGAACAGGACTCGGACTAAGTATTTCACATGACATTGTTGTTAAAAACCATGGTGGTATTATTGAGGTGGAAAGTACCGTCGGTGTGGGAACAGCCTTCATGATCAAAATTCCTAAAAATGAAGCAGAAGAGGTTTTGTATGCCAGGTTGGATGAATGAATATCATGATTTCATCACCAAAAGTCCTTAACACTACAGCGTAACTTCGGTATTTACGCCAAGTCTAGCATCATTTTTGAGGATTCTGACTTGTTGTAAGTCCGCATAAATAAAGGATTATAAAAATGAATTATTCAAACTCACGTTGTAGTGTTAAGTGACTTTTGGGTGCAAGTTATTGTCAGATAACTTGCACCAGTATTCGAAGAATGCTGTGTATTTGTGTTGATTTGTATTAGATTGCAACTTCATTGCAATTGCCCACATGAAAATTTGTGGAATAAGTCGTGAATAACTTGCACGTGGTACATTTATATCATCCCCTGATTTTTCTTGTTAATCTGATAAAATGGCATAATCTGATTGAAAAATCTGGTCGAGTGGAGGATACCTATCATGAGAAGAATCCTTTTTGTGGATGATGAACCGCAGATTCTAAAATCCTTGATTCGACTTTTTATGGATAGTAAATATGATATTATAACAGCTGAAAGTGGGTTGCAGGCTTTGGAAATTTTGCAGAGCACTGAAGTGAATATGATCATCAGCGATATGCGTATGCCGGGGATGGATGGGTATCAGCTCTTGACGAAAATAAAAGAGAAGTATCCGAGGATTATGCGGGTAATCCTGAGCGGATATTCGGATGATAAGATTGTTCTGAATGCGCTGCAGAAAAATGTGGCCAAACTATATATGTTTAAACCATGGGATAATGACCAATTGACAGCATTGGTAGATCAAATGTTTGAAACGGAGTACGTTTTAAACAGCGTCAATCTATTAGCTTTAATTAATAACATCGAGAGCTTACCAGCAATGAAATCAAACTATCAGCGTATCCTTCGGTTGATTGACGAGGATATGGACATGTCTGTCATTGGTTCTGCTATAGAAAGTGATGCTTCCATCGCTGCTAAAATATTACATGTGGCCAATTCGGCTTTTTTTAATGCAAAGACTGGTTCTGTGAAGCAAGCCGTCACTTACATTGGCCTTGAGTACACAAAAAAACTTGTTATGTCGACCTCTCTTATCGACGCAATGCAGGATTCCAGCACGGATGGTGACATGATTGCCTCCATGTGGAAGGTATCGTTTACCTCTAATCGATTGCTGGATTTCTTGTATGTCCGGCACCTTAACAAGAAAGTACCCGATGCTTTTTCCACGGCTGCATTGCTTCAGAATATTGGTTCCGTACTTCTTCTTAAGTTTTTTAGAGCAGATTATCTTCGGTTGAGACAAGTGTCTAGGAACAGTAATAGGGATTATATTGATTCTGAAAAAGAGATTTTCAAGGTTACCCACGCCGAAGCTGGCGCCTATTTATTGGGATGGTGGGATTTTCCATATCCATTTGTCGAAGCGGCACTGTATCATCATGAGCCTTTTCATAAAAGTATTGTCAATCGCGAACTTTTGCTTTGCACCCATATTGCCAACAAGTACGCAGTGGATATGGTGGGTGATAAAAAGCAATATGATTTTCAAGAGGAGGCGTTTGAAGCACTGAATATTAAAAAAAGTGATTTTGAAGATTCACTTGTGGATTTCAATATCTAGTGCTGAACTGCAGTTTTTTATTTTAAATGTCTTTTATATCAATGAGGACAGCATCGTTTGAATATCTGAGACTTATGCAATTTTATACATATTCGTGGTAAAAACGGATGGATGAATAGCTCTACAGCGTGACTTCAATGTTTTTACCAAGTTCCACGGCATTTTTTGAAATTCTGACTTGCTGTCAGGTAGAATAAATACTGTATCACAATAATTTGTATTTCAAACTCACGCTGTAGAGATAGAAAAAACTGAGATTTGAGGTTGTGTTTATGTATGAAAACTATCGGGTTTTATTCGTTGATGATGAAATGAATATATTAAGCGCCATAAAAAGGGGCTTGATTGACGAGGAATATACGTGTCATTTTGCTACGAGTGGTGCCGATGCGTTGAAAATTATGGAAGATAAAAAAATAGCCGTCATCGTTAGCGATATGAGAATGCCGGGGATGGATGGTCTGCGTTTACTGAAGCAGGTCAAAGAAAAGTGGCCAAAAACAGTTCGGATAGTCTTATCTGGGTACACGCAACTGCAGCAAATTCTGACGACAATCAATCAGGCGGATATATTCAAATTTATAACAAAACCCTGGAAACTGGAAGAGGAGTTCACACTTATAATTCATCAGGCATTGGACTTTTACAAGTTGGTCGAAGAAAATGAAGAAAGCAAAAAAGCACTAGAAAACAAAAATATTGCTTATCAGAACATTTTGAAAAACATTGAAACCACCATCAGTAAGGCGAAAAGCAGGGCTATTTTGACAGGACTCAGCGGAAAGATTTTCATTGCCTACAATAGGACGCATTTGAAGGAACTTAATCTAGAAATTCTAGCGTATGAGGAAAAAATTTATGATTTTTTGATTGCTGGATTTATCGGTGATGAAAAGGAGTGCTCTCTTGAAAATGCGGAAGAGGATATAAGCAGGCAAGTTGGTGGTTTATGCAAAATAAACCGTGTAGAAAGGGACTATAATGCGAGCGGTAGAATAAGATTTGTACCGGCTTTGCTTGAGGCAATAATATCTTCATGTTGTACTGTTTTTCAGGATGAGTTCAGTCAATACGGCTTGAATGTTCGATACAATGCCATCAGAAACAAGAGCTTTGTTATTTCCTTAATATCATCCAATGTGGATGCGATGTTTGGTGCAGCAGTAACGGCAGGCGTGGATATCTTTGACAAGAAAGTTGAATTGGTGAATGTAGTTTTAGGCAAAAGTGTAGGGCACAGCGGCCTGGGTTTTCGTGCAACGATGACAGGTGGCCATATAGTAATTTTCATCAAAATTATTTTGTCGATTTAAAAGGCCCGCTAAATCATAAAGAATGCCGTATGTGGTTTGAGGCGCAAACACGGAGATGTGTTTGACCACAATGCCGAGATATCGCACTGTCATGGTCTCCAGGTGCCTTGAGTAGTCAATAATGATGTCGTTTAAACCTATTGAGGCCTTGGCGGAGATTTAGCCGATATCATCTTGTACTCTACAAGCGTCAGATTCGATGCAAAAAATATTGTTCCAGTCACTCTTTTAATAGCCATTCCAATACATTTACTTGTTTAATTCCATTATAAGAAGTAAGAGGCGTATAATCCATCGTAAGAAGGTACTTAGGATTATGGTCCTTGATGGCATCTAATGATGAAAGCTCCCTTTTTAATGTCTGCTCTTCCATCACTGTCTGTGTTACCTGGTAATACGTTTCACCGTCGGCATTTATGGCGATAAAATCAACCTCAGCATCACCTACTTTCCCCACATAAACTTCATATCCTCTTCTTAAAAGTTCAAGATATACGATGTTTTCAAGGATGTGTCCCATATCCGTACGTTTGGTTCCCAAAAGGAAATAGCGTAGTCCAATATCAGCCACATAATATTTTGATCCAGTTGCAAGATACTGTTTTCCCTTTATATCATATCTGCCTACTTTATATACAATGAAACTGTCGGTAAGTGCAGAAAGATAACTCTCAACAGTCGGCACGCTTATCTTTCTACCTGATGATGTCATTGAATTAGCTATCTTTGTAGAAGAACACAGATTGCCTATATTATCGAAGATAAATTCCACTACGCTTTGAAGCATAGACGGATCTGATATTTTCTTTCTTGTAACAATGTCTTTTAAAAGAATCGTATTATAAATGCCTTCAAGGTATGTTCTGATATCCTTATTCCTGTCTAGTTCAAGCGTTCCAGGAAAAGAGCTATTCTGCAAATAGTTCCTATATAGCTCCGACATATTGGTATTGTTTGGATATGCTGACACATACTCTTTAAATGAAAGTGGCTGCATCTTGATCTCAACGTATCTACCGGAAAGTAGTGTTGCAAGTTCTCCAGACAAGAGGAATGCATTGGAACCTGTTATATATAAATCCACATTCTTTTTTGCATAGAGCCAATCTACGCCTTCTTGGAAATCATTGACCAGCTGTACCTCGTCAAGAAATACATAGTTTTTTTTATCCTTGATTAATCGGTCTTCAACAAATTCGTATAGTTTTTTTGATGTGCGGATTTCCCTATAGTCGCCATCTTCCAGATTAACGGTAATAATCTGTTCATCCTTTACGCCATTATCCTTCAAATAATTCTGAAACAATTCAAATATGGTTGATTTTCCGCATCGGCGGATTCCAGTCACAACTTTAATTAAATTTTTATCCTTAAAGTTAATCAAGTCTTCAAGGGTTTCCTTTCTTTCAACCATTGCTTTCACCTCTCGCTATTTTTGTAAACTCATTTTATCATATCTCTATATAATAGTCAATTTTGTAAGTTTTATTTTTCAAATTATAAATTTTCTACTGATTCAAAAGTTGTTTTTTCACTTCCGATTTATATATTTCCGCACAAAAAAGGAAGACGACGGTGTCAGACACCAAACCGGAAGTTTAATTCATTCCCGGAAAATCATATTTCAGGAGTAGTTCTTTGATTTTCTCTACATGTTTTTCTTTTTTCCTAGAAGTTATATAGAGAATTTCCCCTCCCTGCTGCTCCCATGCTATTTTCTCATAGGTTTCTCCTTTTTGTCATCCACACACACATTGAAAAGATATCGTGTATATAATATGATTATACCGCAGTAAGTCGTTTTGCGATTTTTCTCCACAAGTTTTTTCGTGGTGAATTGCAACACCTTTGCAATCTGGAATAAATTCAGAAAATTTGAAGAATAAGCGGCCTGACCGTATCGGCCAAGGAGATTGGGAGGAATCTATGCATACAGTTGAATCACTGATGAAAGATCTACAAAAAGCGGGGATTCATCCGGAAGGAACACTGCTGGTTCATTCGTCCATGAAGGCGATTGGCGAAGTGGAAGGTAGCGCGGAAACAGTTTTAGATGCCTTTATTGCAACTTTGGCCAATGGACTGCTTTTGTTTCCAACCCATTCATGGTCAGAGAAAAATCTGGTAGATGGTTTGTATGATCCAAAAACCGAATCGGCTTGCGTTGGCATTCTGCCCAATCTTTTTATGAAACGGCCTGGTGCCATACGTTCCATGCACCCGACCCATTCTGTCACAGCCATCGGATCACGGGCAGCGGCTTATGCGCACCGGGATGATGATGTTCATACCCCTTGCCCGAGGCAAGGGTGTTTTGGGGGATTGGTGGATGAAGATGCACAGATTTTATTTTTGGGGGCATCATTAAAAACCAATACATTTATCCATGGCATAGAGGAATGGATGAACATTCCCGATCGCATCAGTCCTACGGCGAAAAAAATTAAAATTAGAAGGTCGGATGGAAGCTTGGATGAAATTGATTATTGCGGTCATTTCTCTTCAATCGGAGATGTCTCAAAAAATTATGATAAATTGCTGAAACCCCTTTTGGAACGCGGCATTGCCAGGGAAGTTTTTATTGGCGATGCCAAATCCTATATGGTCATGGTCAAGCCGATGACGGAACTGGTTATGGCCATGCTAAAAAAGAATCCATCCCTGTTTAGCGATGATTTGCCCATTCCGGACAAATCGTTACTTTATTAAGGAAGGAAGGAGTACAAAAATGGGCATAATACTGGCAGACAATGGGACGTCCCGGTATTCTATCCTCTTGCGAAATGGCGCTTCGCTCTCTGAGCAGCATGCAGCGAACGAATTGCAGCATACTATTAAAAAAATATCGGGGGCCACTTTAAGGATTACAAAAGAGCACGACTCGGATAATCAAGCCGACAGTCAAAGCCAAGCTGGATTGGAAAATAAAGCAGGCAGTCAAAGTCAACCCGGATTAGAAAACAAGGCTGACAGTCAAAGCCAAACTGGACTGGAAAACAAGGCTGACAGTCAAAGCCAAACTGGACTGGAAAACAAGGCTGACAGGCAAAGTCAACCTGGACTGGAAAACAAGGCTGACAGGCAAAGTCAACCTGGACTGGAAAACAAGGCTGACAGGCAAAGCCAAACTGGACTGGAAAACAAGGCTGACAGTCAAAGTCAACCTGGACCAGATAATAAAGAAAGTAGCGCTGATGATGATTATGAAATCGTACTGGGTTATTGCAAAAGGATGGCGGAAGATGGTGTAAATGCAGATAAAAACCTTCTTGGAAAAGAGGGATATTTGCTTGCAGGCCGCAACAAGCGGCTTTATATCGCCGGAAGTGCTGTCAGAGGCGTATTATATGGCGTTTATGGTTTGTTAGAAACCCTGGGCTGTCGATGGTTCACAGCTGATGTAGAGAAAATCCCAATGCTGAAAACCATAATCCTTCCTGATTTTCACGATGAAGTCCATATACCCGCGTTGGAATACCGGGAACCTCAGTTCTTTGAAGTTTTTGATGGGGACTGGTGCGCCCGCAACCGGGTAAACAGTTCCTATGCGCGGCTGGAAGAAAAGCATGGGGGCAAGATCAATTACTATCCTTTTGTACACTCCTTCGATTTGCTCGTTCCTGTGAAAGAGTATTTTAATGCGCATCCGGAATATTTCTCTGAGGTAGACGGACGGAGACTGCGTGAAACCACTCAGTTATGTCTGACCAACCCGGATGTTCTTCGCATTAGTATCCAACAAATCCGAAAATGGCTGCGCGAGCGTCCTGAAGTTTCCATTGTTTCGATATCTCCCAACGACTGCTTTAACCCTTGTCAGTGTGCCGCCTGTCGGTCGGCAGACGAGGCAGAAGGCGCATACTCAGGCACACTAATCCGGTTTATCAACGCCATATCAGAAGCGCTGGAAGAGGAATTTCCGGAAATCCTCCTCGATACGCTGGCCTATCAGTATACCCGGAAGCCGCCAGCGATAACCCATCCACGTCCGAATGTTATCATACGTCTTTGCAGCATTGAATGTTGCTTTTCCCATCCCTACGGTGAGTGCAATGCCGTGCCTTACCCCTTTAACAAGGAAGGCGCACGGCCGGAGCATACCTTTACAGAAGACCTGGAAGGGTGGAGCCGCATTCATGACCGGATTTATATTTGGGACTATGCCACCTGTTATTCTCATTACTTAATGCCCTTCCCGAATCTCAAAGTATTGGGACCCAATATGCAATTTTTACATGAGCATCATGTGAAAGGTGTGTTTGTTGAAGGTTGCCATAACACCTCCGGAAGCCATGCGGCAGAATTGCGCAGTTATATGCTGGCCAAAGCCCTTTGGAACCCTTATGCCGATTTGGAGAAAGCGGAAGATGAATTTATGGACGCGGTATACGGGGTCTCTGCCCCTGAAATGAAATGTTGGAACGCGCTGGTGCATAGCAAGTTAGAGGATGTTCATGTCAGTATTTTCTATCCGCCGCAGGATTATTATTTCGACGATGAAAAAAAGTTAAAGATGAAGGAAATTACAAAACAGTACGAAGGTGAAGAAGCCAGTGTTCGCCAGACGGAAATAAGTGATTGCCCGTTTACGCTGGACAGGATTGGCTACCTGACGCAAAAAATATTGGATGAAGGGCAGACGCTCTTTGATGCGGCTGAAAAAAAGGCGGATAGTGACGCTGTTTTAAAAAGGGTGCGGCGTGACAGACTGAGTCTGCGCTACGTGCAACTTTACACATCACCACTTGACACAAAAGGCCGGGTCGCAGCAATTGACGAATTCTTTGAAGATGTAGCAGCGATGGGCATTACCCGGGTTGCAGAATGGCGTCCCCTGGATCGGAGCCGTACGTTGATGCAGCAGGGAATTCTGAGAAGTTTTGGATTTGATCCGAAGGAAGACGGTGGTGGTCAAGAAAGTCTTTGAGATCAAGAATTCCGGGAAGCTTCGCTTTGATACGAAGGAAGACAGTGGTGGTCAAGAAAGTCTTTGATATGAATAATTCCGGGAAACTTCGCTTTGATCTGAAGGAAGACAGTGGTGGTCAAGAAAGTTTTTGAGATGAATAATTCCGGGAAACTTCGCTTTGATCTGAAGGAAACCTGAAAGAAAATCTTCGCTTTGGTCGAATGAAGCCTGAGATACACTTTGAAAGGGAAATGCCTATGCCTCTTGAAATAGTTCGCAACGATATCACCAAAATGTCTGTAGACGCCATTGTGAATGCCGCAAACAAACAATTGCAGCAAGGAGGCGGCGTCTGCGGCGCTATCTTTGCCGCTGCCGGAGCAGATGCGTTGCAGGCAGAATGTAATAAGATCGGGCACTGCGATATCGGACATGCGGTTATCACTGAAGGATATGCGTTGCCTGCCAAACACGTTATTCATACGGTTGGCCCAATTTGGCATGGGGGTACGCAACAGGAAGAAGTATTGTTGTTTTCCTCTTATACAAACGCTTTGCATCTTGCATTGGAAAAAGATCTTGGCAGCATCGCCTTTCCCCTCATCTCTTCCGGCATTTTTGGATACCCGAAGGGTAAAGCCTTACAGGTTGCCATTTCTGCCATTGGAAGTTTTCTCTTGCAACATGACATGCTGGTTTATTTGGTCGTATATGATAAAGCGGCCTACAGCCTGAGCGACAAGCTATTTAATTCTATTAAAACTTATATAGACGACAACTACGTGGATGAACATATCTTTTTCCGTTCCTACAATGAGGTTCATCCTGCTTTTCACCAAGATCAAAACCGGTATCTGCTCCGAAATGGTGAACCGGAAGCGGACTACCAAAGTGCCTATTTTGAAGAAAGCCGTATACAGGCGTCGGCTGAGGCGCCAGCTGAGGCTTCGGCTGAGGCTTCGGCTGAGGCTTCGGCTGTGACCGCGGCACCGTCTGAGGCTACAGCTACAGCTTCAGCTACGGCTGAGGCACCGGCTGTGACCGCGGCACCCAAACATCTGGACAAAGTACTGAACCATTTGGGCGAAACTTTCACAGAAATGCTGCTCCGACTTGTTGATGAAGGCGGCCAAACCGACCCTGTCATTTACAAAAAAGCAAACCTGGACCGGAAACTGTTTTCAAAGATTCGCAGCAATTCAAAATACAAGCCAAGTAAAAACACAGCACTGGCGCTGGCCGTAGCGCTGGAACTCAATCTGGACAAAACAACAGATTTGCTTCGCAGTGCGGGATATGCGTTATCTCCGAGCAGCCGGTTTGATTTGATTGTTTCCTATTTTGTCGATAAGGGCATTTACAATATTTTTGAGATTAATGAAGCCTTGTTTGCCTTTGACGAGAGCCTTTTGGGGGTATAAAAACTAAAACAGCCTATGGTTTTTATTTTTCTAGTAATACGGCGTGCACCACAAACCTTGCATCTTTGAACGATCTGGAACAGGTAGAGAGCGTAAGGATGCGGCTTTGTGCGGTCAGTACCACATCCTTTTCATCGGGGTACAGTCCTCGTGCCTGAATGTCAATCAAGAAATCCTCATAGGCATCATCCTCAAAACGGGTACGGTTAAACAAAAAATCCGTACCGGTCACATAGGCGGAAAAGACACGGTATCGCAACGTGCCGTGCAGTGTCTGAAGGTCGATTTCCCGATTGGATTGATAAAAATCTTCCTCCTGGAATTTTTCGAGGTCCCTGAACATGCTGCCATCTTTCATGCGATGACCATAGATAAGGGTGTGGCGGTCACTGCCGTCCCCAATGTTCCTCGAATCCATGAAAACAGCACCCGTCACATTGAGTTCTTTGTCAAAGCCATGATCGAGGTAAAACGCGTTGTCAGCGCCCTTGACAACTGGATAGTCGATTCGCGTATCAGCAATGTTCAACCAGCCGACAGTGTCCGTATTGACGCGAAACAAGGGGAGAAGGTCATTGCTTGCGAAAGTATACCGGTTCACCGTCGCATCTAGTTCAGTCTGCATATTGCTATCCGGGAACACCGTGTCGTCAGGGCCGTCTGATGGGGTTATTATAAGATTGTTTGGCTGGCCTTCATTCAATTGCGCCTGAGATAAAGCACTGGGATTCGCTTCCGGCCGCAAAAAAGCCACCTCTTTTTTCAGTGCCTGATTGGCACGAAGATCCATCACATAGGGAACTGCAAGAACCACGCTAGCGACGACCGAAACGATTGCCAATCCTTTTAGAATAGCCATCAGGCACGCTGTGTTTTTTCTCTCGCTGCTGGGTGACATTTCGTTTGTTCTCCTTTATACGTGCTCAACCATTGTGGTAGATAGCCATTGATTTAATGCTGCCATGGAAGGGAAATACAAATCGGCCTTTAAAGTGGTTAATGCGTGCTGTTCATCTAAAATTGCAGTACCTGAAACGAGTATCTTTGGCCGGTAAGTGTCTGGTAAACCTCTAATCGCCTGAATTAAATACCCGCAACTATTGAGCTGATTCGGCATAGTCACTGAAAGAACCAGATAATCAAAATGCATACTGATGAACAATTTTTCAAGGCTTGCAAAAGGAATACTTCTTCCTAAATAAGTTGTATGCCACCCGTATTGTTGAAAAAGAATGTCCGCCATTTTTAATCCTAACTCATGCTCTTCATCCCCGGGGAGTAAAAAGCAGGCTGTCCCCTGCTTTTTTTCTGAATGAATAATCTGTGCGTTCAAATGTTCCATCAAGCGATTAATTATAGAAACCATGAAGTGCTCTTGTGCCTCATGGATTGATCCAGCCTCCCATAAATCGCCGATTGTATGCAGGGTTGGAATGAAAAGGGATGATAACAAATCATTCAAATCGGGATGTTGCGTCCATATCGTTTGCACCATGTCGTTTGCTTCTGCTTCCAATCCCTGCATTAACAAGGTAAGTAAGGGCTGCTGTAAATCAGAGATATTCAATTCATCTTGTATAGATGGTTGAACGATTTTTCCCTGAAACAATGGTTCAGAAAGTAGAGGGCTGTTCATTTTGTATTGATCCGTTCCCAGGAGAAAGTCAAGACTCACCTGCAGAATGTTGGATATTTCCCTGAGTGCAGCTGCAGAAGGAACACGAAAATTTGTTTCATAATTTGAAATGGCTGATTGCTCTAGACCCAAACCGTCGGATAATTGACGCTGCGTCATGTGCATGGCTTTTCTTGCCTTTTTCAACCGGTCACCTAAATCAGTCATTCTGATCACCTCTCTCACTTATATATTATGATTGTACCCCGGAAAGTCGTTTCACGACTTTCTCCCGCAAGGTTTCTTGCGGGGAGTTGCAGCAACCAATGGCGTCATCCATGTCATTGACAAAGTTCTTGTTCCTAAAGCGTTCCAACTCTCTGCTCCTGCAGTGGAAGCCGTCGTTACATCGGCTGAACCGACCATGAGCATTGTAGAAACAGCGATTGGAAATCCTGATTTCAGCATCCTGGTCGCGGCGCTACAAAAAGCTGGACTTGTGGACGCATTGAGTGGACCTGGACCTTTCACCGTCTTCGCCCCAACCAATGAAGCCTTTGCTTCCCTGCTAAAGGCACTGGACATCACAGCAGATGAACTGCTTGCCCAACCTGACTTATCGAAGGCTCTTTTGTATCACGTTGTTTCAGGAAAAGTTATGAGTACGGATCTCACCAACGGGCTTTCCGCTCCCACACTTCAGGGAGAGAACCTTGTGTTTGACTTGACAAATGGTGTCAAAGTCAATACATCCAATGTGGTGGCTGCGGATATAGAAACCACCAATGGCGTCATTCATGTCATTGACTCGGTTCTTGTTCCTGTCGGATTCACCCTCGCAGAAATGGCTGAAACAACAACCATTCCGAAGACCGGTGATGAAGGCCTTCTGTTCCCTGGCCTTCTGATGCTGGCAGGACTTGCCGGCATTGGCATCATCTTTGGATTCAGCCGTCGCAAGGCAGCCAATGATACTGCTTCCCGATAGTCTAACCTGTGCATGCGAAATGTTAGGTTCTTAGATACTACTAATGGAGTAATTTGATCTATCCAATACATGCACGAAGCTTTTTGCAGAACTTTACATCCTTCGTGTAACAAATGAAACTGAATTGAACAATCATCAGTAAGAAAGAGCGGATGCCTCCTGAAAGGGAGACATCCTCTTCTTTCTGCAAAAACACACTGCATTTGCAGTTCCTGGCATTTTTTCATAAAACAGGGGACGGTTTGGTGGCACATTTGGCACTTCGATGGCGGATGTCATTGGCAAATCACCGCCATTTCTTGTGAGAAAAGCTGCAAAGAAGAAGTCAAAGCTGACAAATCTCAGTCCACCCGTGCATAAAGAAAGTAAATTCCTATCTTGATCTTGTCAAATCTTGGATTACTCTTTTCTATTCATTGCTTTAAGTTCAGATTTAAAGTCCTCCATTGTGCTAATATCCCTCAGTAATTCATCTCTCTCTGTAGTGTAGTCACCTTTACCCATATCAAACTGTCTGATGAAGTATGCTGTTGCAACAGGGCCAAGCTCTTTGGTAAGTGTTTCTATGCCTACCTTTCTTATTTCATTTAAATCCTTAGTAAGTAAGCTCATTACCAGTCACCTCCATTAACCAATTTACCGGATTAACAACCTCAACATGAAGATTGCTAATCTGTTTAGACTTGGTGAAAAACTTTTTATCGGTCGTAAATAATACATCTGCGTGAGCATATTCAGCACAAGCAAGATGGATACTGTCAAATAATTTCATGCCACATTGTTGAAAAGTTAGAGCTAACAATTCAATCTCACCGGTGAACCCAACTTTTGATGAAGCAAAACTGTATAGAGATAATACTTTCTGCTTTTTATTTGGGTCGCTCATTCTACTGATTTCCAAATCAATCGCACCACTTCCAATCATATCCTATGACTCTTTCTGACAACGGTAGAGTATTTTCAAGATGGCTTCACTTTCCATGCTAATGCGGTCATTATTGTTGTCATCATAAGGTCTGTTTAGGCAACAGACATCCATGTAAATTTTCAATGTATGCCCTCCTACACGTTGTTTTACTATACGTTGCACTCACTTTTAGTATAACATATTTGCGAACCGACGTTGCGCTGTAAAATCAACTTGGCCAAAAAACGGTCTCTTTCAAAGTTATGCCCTTTCGGTGAAAACCAGTTTACTCATCTGCCATAGCCTCTAATTCTTCAAATGTCTTGACAACAGTTTTTCGAATTTGTCGCCTCACAAACGACCTTCACGATTGTGCCTCGTGTTATTCTCAGTGTATCAGATGATTCAAGAAGGATTACAACAAGAAAATGTACAACATTTTCAGCAAGTTGTGTACCAACTTGCTGAATGAAGTTTAGGTGTAGATCTGAAAATGTACAACATTTTCAGCAAGTTTTGTACGAACTTGACAAGGACGCATGGGGTAAAAAAATCTGAAAACGTACAGCTTTTTCAGCGAGTTTTGTACCAACTTGACAAGGACGCATGGGGTAAAAAATCTGAAAACGCGCAGCATTTACAGCAAGTTATGTGCCTGTGCGAAACGAGAGGAAGGGGATAAACATGAAAAAAGGATTAACAGAACTGGTATTTGTACTGGACCGCAGTGGCTCTATGAGCGGGTTGGAGAGCGACACTATCGGCGGCTATAATTCACTATTGGGCAAGCAAAAAAATGAGGATGGCGAATGCATTATCACAACGGTCTTGTTTGATGACAAGTACGAGCTCCTGCATGATCGTATCAACCTCAAAGGTATCAAGCCTATCACCGACAAAGACTATTTCGTACGGGGTTCAACCGCTTTGCTGGATGCTGTAGGCCGAACCATCAACAAAATTGGAAATGCACAAAAACATACCGTGGAAGAAGAACAGGCAGAAAAGGTGATGGTTGTCATCACAACAGACGGTATGGAAAATGCCAGCCGGGAATATGATTACGACAAAGTAAAGCAGATGATAACCCGACAGAAAGAGAAATATGGCTGGGAATTTCTCTTTTTAGGAGCTAATATTGACGCAGTGGAAACCGCAGCACGCTTTGGCATTTGCGCAGACCGTGCGGCCAACTACAATTCCGATGGGGTAGGAACCCAACTAAATTACAGTGTTGTCAACGAGGCTGTACGATCTTTTCGTGTGAATAGTGCCCCGATGACGGCGGATTGGAAAGAATCTATCGATGCGGACTATAAAAACCGTGGCAAGGGCAAAAGGCAATGAATCCACTTTTTATTCTGAAAACGAACAACCCCATGCTGGAAATTAATTCTACAACAACTCGCCTTAACTTTGAACAAACCAACAAAAAACTGCTAAGTATACAACACTCAAAAAGGGACAGCCTCCTTAGAGGCTGTCCCTTTTGTTATTGCAGGAAAATTTGTATCCATTTACAGTTCAAACCATGTGGCCTGACTTAGTTAACATATCTGGGCAAACCAGGCTAACTTATCTGACCTAACTGGACTAACGGCCTACCCGCACTTGGAATACCCGCAACTGCGGCATATTTTACAACCGCCTTCATGCTCCATCACTTCGCCGCACTCCGGACAATCATGCCCGCTTGTGGCGTTGATGTCTTCCACTTCTTCGAGCATCACCATTCTTTGTGCTGTTTTTGCAGCCATGCCAGCTGCACGAACGGATCCTGTACCTACAGCTGAAACACTTGCCGCAAGTGGTCTTGCAGTTTTTACCGTTGCCGCTTTACTACTTGTCATTGTGTTTGTTGCAGATGCAACAGGTGTGGTGGGTTCATCCGACGCATCTCCTGTTTCTATTTCATGTACTGAAGCGTTGGCATTCGGGCGAATGTACTTCTGGCCGGGCGTAGCCTTGTTTTCCGCATGAACCGACCCGTTGCCATTTCTGTGGTTGCTCACTTTTTCAATAAGGCGACCGATGGCATCCGGGCAGGACAGCACTTTCAAGCCTTTTTGGCGAATGGTGGATGGGCAGCGAATCCCTTTTAATTGCTCCACAATGGCTTTTTCATCCATACCGGACCGCAGTGCTATGGAAACCAAACGGCTTGTCGCTTCGGACTGGGACGGGCAGCCACCAGCACGACCGGTGTTCGTAAAGACTTCACAAATGCCGTTTTCGTCGTAATTCACCGTAATATAAAGGTTCCCACAGCCAATCTTCACCTTCTCCGTGAAGCCTGTCGTAATTTCCGGCCTCGGGCGTGGGGCAATGTGTCCATAGCCGGGGATATCTGCGACTGGATCTTCCATATTGTCCACGGTTTGAAATGCATTTGCGTCCGCCGCAGACAGTGTCGTTCCGGTGCTAGAAGTAGACAAGGCCATTCCAGCGACAGACGCTGACAGAGCGGTTCTGGCACCGGAAGCCGACAGAGCCATCCCGGCGTCAGATGCAGCATCCAATCCACCTTCTTCCCCTGCCTTCTTTTCTTCATTCACTTTGCCAATGTTCAAAACCTGCAGGCCGCGTGAACCGTCTCTATATATGGTTACACCCTTGCACCCG
>JBBRWP010000027.1:0-20710 GCA_038249175.1 Acetivibrionales bacterium | reverse complement strand
TGTTTATTACCGGTCCGCAGGTTATCAAAGCGGTTACCGGCGAAGATGTTACCTTTGAAGCCCTTGGCGGCGCAGCAGCGCACAACACGGTTTCTGGTGTGGCAAACTTTGAAAGCAAATCTGAGGCTGAGTGCTTCGGCCAGATTAAGGCGTTATTGGCCTTCCTGCCGGATAATAACCTCGACGATCCGGAAATGGCAGAAGAAGTGGATGATGCCAACCGCCTTTGTCCGGAGCTGAACACAGTTATCCCGGACGATCCGAACAAGCCTTACGATATGAAGTCCATTATTGGCAGCGTGGCGGATGGCGGTGCTTTCCTGGAAGTGCATGCCGGCTTTGCCAAAAATATTGTGGTTGGGTTTGCCCATATTGGTGGAAAGACAGTGGGTATTGTCGCCAACCAACCCAACGAAAGTGCGGGCGTTCTGGATGTGAATTCATCGGACAAAGCCGCCCGTTTTGTCCGTTTTTGCGATTCTTTCAATATCCCTTTGGTGTCATTTACAGATGTGCCCGGCTATCTACCTGGGACGAAACAGGAGCACAGCGGCATTATCCGCCACGGCGCAAAGCTCCTCTATGCATTCTCTGAGGCCACAGTACCCAAAGTGAATGTTGTGGTGCGAAAAGCATATGGTGGCGCTTATATTGCCATGAACAGCAAACATCTTGGTGCGGATCTTGTTTTTGCCTGGCCAACAGCAGAAATTGCTGTGATGGGCCCGGATGGTGCAGCCAATATTATCTTTAAGAAAGAAATTGGCGAGTCATCCGACCCGGTAGCAACACGTACACAAAAAATCGAAGAATACCGCGATAAATTCTCGAATCCCTTTGTTGCTGCGGCCAGAGGCTATGTTGATGATGTTATTGAACCGGCCACAACCCGTGTGCGGCTTTCCAATGCGTTGGAAATGCTTTCGGGAAAACGGGAGACGCGTCCTGCGAAAAAGCATGGGAACATTCCGTTATAGTTTTTATTAAGACGCATTGAGCAACAACGAACCCGCACTCGGCAAGACCGGAAGTACTGCGGGCGTGAACAGATGGAGGGTCTATGAGAAAATTTAACGTAACAGTCAATGGCAAGTCATATGAAGTGGAAGTAGAAGAAAATGGTGTAGCACCGGTTGCTGCAGCAGTACCTGTGATGCAGGCAGCCCCTGTTGCACAAGCTGCGCCCGCCGCAGCACCGAAAGCAGCCGCGCCGGCTCCGAAGGCCGCACCGGCACCAAAAGCAGCCGGTGGTGGAGCAGGTGCCGTTAAAATTGTTGCACCGATGCCCGGCACCATCTTGAAGGTAAATGTAGAACCTGGACAAGCTGTGAAAAAAGGTTCTGTATTGGTTATTTTAGAAGCCATGAAAATGGAAAATGAAATTATGGCCCCGCAGGATGGCACCATCGCTTCTGTGAATGTAACAAAGAACCAGCAAGTGAACAGTGGCGATGTGATGGTTAGTATGAACTAAAATAAGGACAGACGCCAAACCGAACAGCGGTAGCGGCGTTTGTGGAATTAGGAGGGAATTCATGGGAGTAAAAATTAACGAAACCGTACTCCGGGATGCACATCAGTCTTTGATTGCAACCCGTATGACCACCGAAGAAATGCTGCCGATGCTTGGGCAGCTCGATGATATCGGATTCAATGCATTGGAATGTTGGGGTGGCGCAACCTTTGATGCCTGCGTACGTTTCTTGAATGAAGATCCGTGGGAACGTCTTCGTACCATACGCAAGCATGTGAAAAAAACGAAGCTGCAAATGTTGTTGCGTGGTCAAAACCTGCTGGGCTACAAGCACTATGCCGATGATGTTGTGGATTACTTTGTAGAAAAAGCAATTTACAATGGTATCGACATTGTGCGTATCTTTGATGCTTTGAATGATTATCGCAATGTGGAGCGTTCTGTCAACGCGACCAAACGTGAAAAAGGTCATGCACAGGTTGCTTTCTCGTACACGGAAAGTGCTTTCCATAGCCTGGAACAGTTTGCAAGAGAAGCAAAACAGCTTGAAGAAATGGGTGCCGATTCTATCTGTATCAAAGACATGGCTGCGCTACTCACCCCCTACAAAGCTTATGATCTGGTGAAAGCGCTGAAAGAAACTGTCAAGGTGCCCATTAATCTGCACACCCACTACACCAGTGGTGTTGGCTCCATGACCTATTTGAAGGCGATTGAAGCCGGCGTTGATATCGTTGACACGGCCATGAGCCCATTGGCTATGGGGACGTCACAACCCCCGACAGAACCATTGGTTGCAACATTGCAGGGCACAAAGTATGATACCGGCTTAGATCTTGGAAAACTGAGTGTCATTTCTGAATACGTCAACACGCTGCGCGATAAGTATCTTGCTAACGGATTATTGAGCACCAAAGTCATGGGCGTCGATGTCAATGCACTCATTTATCAAGTTCCGGGCGGCATGCTTTCGAACCTTGTTTCTCAGCTGAAGCAAGCCGGAAAGGAAGACCAATTCCTGGAAGTGTTGCGTGAAGTACCACGTGTACGCGAAGACCTTGGCTTCCCACCATTGGTCACACCGACTTCACAAATTGTCGGTACACAGGCAGTGATGAATGTGATTATGGGAGAACGTTACAAAATGATTCCGAAAGAAACCAAAGAGGTCGTCAAAGGAATGTATGGGAAGACCCCGGCCCCGATTTCTGATGAAATCATCAAGAAGATTATCGGTGACGAAGAGCGCATTACCTGCCGCCCTGCCGACACGCTGCAACCGGAACTCGAAAACGTGAAAAAGGAAATGGCCGAATATCAGGAACAGGATGAAGACATTCTTACCTACGCCATGTTCCCGCAAGTTGCGAAAAAATTCTTTGAATGGCGCAAAGGTCAGAAATATAAAATCGACCCGGATATGGTCGATTACGAGAACCGAGTCCACCCGATACCATAACGCAACTTTCACCTTAGAAGTTTGTGATGCCGGTTGGCGGGCTTGAGGCGCGATATCGCGCCGTACCCGCCAAGCCCGTAGGGCAGGCATCCAAAATTCTTAGGCGAAAGTTGCGTTGGATTTCCATTTTTCACCTTAGAAGTTTGTGGTGCCGGTTGGCGGGCTTGAGGCGCGATGTCGCGCCGTACCCGCCAGGCCCGTAGGGCAGGCATCCAAAATTCTTAGGCGAAAGTTGCGTTGGATTTCCAACTTTCACCTTAGAAGTTTGTGATGCCGGTTGGCGGGCTTTACACCGTAAGCTCGCAGAGCTTACGGGCATCTCAGAAAGGCGCGATATCGCGCCGTACCCGCCAAGCCCGTAGGGCAGGCATCCAAAATTCTTAGGCGAAAGTTGCGTTGGTTTCACTTTCCAGTCTAGTATTTTGGGGGTGCGCTATCAAGCGCCCCCTTGCAATATCATATTTTATCGGATAAAATATTCATGGTAGATTGTTAGGAAGTTAACAATCGCCAAACAATATTTAGGAGGCGTAGATTTATGGCAGTAAAAATGGGTATTAATGGTTTCGGACGTATAGGACGTCTTGTGTTTCGCGCATCGGTCGCCAATCCGAACGTAACGGTTCTTGGCATCAATGATCCTTTCATCGACTTGGACTATATGGTATACATGCTCAAGTATGACACCGTACATGGTCAATTTGATGGTGAAGTGAGTACGAAAGATGGAAAGCTTGTTGTCAATGGAACTGAAATTGCTGTTTTCGCCTGTAAAGATCCTGGCGAAATCGACTGGAAGAGCTGCGGTGCGGAGTACGTTGTTGAATCAACCGGCGTGTTTACAACAACAGAAAAAGCTTCTGCCCACTTCAAAGGTGGCGCTAAGAAAGTTATTATTTCTGCACCGTCTGCAGATGCACCGATGTTTGTTATGGGCGTGAACCAGGAAAAATACAGCAAAGACATGAATGTGGTTTCGAATGCGTCTTGCACAACGAACTGCCTTGCACCGCTTGCAAAAGTTGTTAATGACAATTTCGGCATTGTTGAAGGCCTCATGACTACTATCCATGCAACGACAGGCACACAAAAAACAGTTGACTCCCCGTCCAACAAGGACTGGAGAGGTGGCCGTTCTATTCTTGGCAACATCATCCCTTCTTCCACCGGTGCAGCCAAGGCCGTTGGCAAAGTTATTCCCGAACTGAACGGAAAATTGACAGGTATGGCATTCCGCGTGCCGACGGTTGATGTTTCTGTAGTTGACCTGACCGTTCGTTTGGAAAAATCAGCAACCTATGAAGAAGTAAAAGCAGCGATGAAAAAAGCTTCTGAGAATGAACTCAAGGGCATTCTTGGGTACACGGAAGATTCTGTTGTTTCTACCGACTTCATCCACGAATCCCGCACGTCTATCTTTGATGCCGGCGCTGGTATTGCCCTCAATGACAATTTCATGAAACTTGTTGCCTGGTATGACAACGAGTGGGGTTATTCTTGCAAAGTCATTGACCTGATCAGCCATATGGCAAAGGTTGACGCATAATTCTTGTCCATATGCAACGAAAGGGGCTATCTCGCTAAGAGATAGTCCCTTTTTATCGGAAGAACTTACACTCGTCAACTAGCATCCGTCTTCGATATTGAAGCCCTGCCAACATCATCCGTAAAACCATAATTGATTCTACCGTAAGAACCCGAAAATGATCCGATTTGATGCCAAATCGCGCCGCAAGGGGCAGTGCAGTGCTACGCATTGCACTGTAATAGCGCGATATAGGCCTGAAATCGGTCATTTTCAATCAATTTCAGCTCTTACAGAGCCGAAATCGGGGTTCTTACACCGGAATCATGATTGGATGCAACACTTTTTGCGAAATCATGCTTGTTGGATTCAAAAAAGCGAATGTCATTTTGGATGGCTTGCATCATCGCTGTTTGGACTATGATTTCTCGATATTCGTACCTTATCCTTGAAGGAACGTACGAATTTATGAAGGAATCCTTGCAAAAATGTGGGAAAAAAAGTACAATGAAAAAGCTTCATTTCAGATTTTTACGAGAATGCACATTAACAGCGAACGCTGGAAGCAGGAATGGATCATTACAGTGCAGGCATGCTCATTTTAACCCCTTAAAGGTTGAAATCGAAGTGATTGCACTGCAATCAAGGATGTTCTACAAGGAACAATCCCAATAAACATAAAGAGAAAGGATGTCGTACGCTTATGAGCATGAACAACAAAATGTCAATTTCAGACATCTACTTTGGCGGCAGACGCATTATTGCCCGCGTCGATTTTAATGTACCGCTGGACAAAGACGGTAAAATTACCGACGATAACCGTATCGTCGGTGCACTGGAAACCATTCGGTATATGGTTGAAAATGATGCAAAAGTCATTCTGGTTTCCCATTTAGGACGTCCGAAAAACGGGCCAGAAGCCAAATATAGCATGAAACCGGTCGCAGAAAGACTTTCAGAACTTTTGGGCAAACCGGTAACCCTGGCAGCAGATGTCATTGGACCGGATGCAAAAGAAAAAGTGGCAGCCCTGAAGAATGGTGAAATTCTGATGCTGGAAAATGTCCGTTTTCATAAAGAAGAGGAACAAAATGATCCGGCTTTTGCCAAGGAATTGGCTTCCATGGCGGAACTCTTTGTCAATGATGCTTTTGGAACAGCACACCGTGCACATGCTTCAACGGCAGGGATTGCAGACTATCTTCCCGGTGTATGCGGCTTTTTAATTAAAAAAGAATTGGATATTATGGGCAAAGCCCTTGAAACACCGGTTCGTCCTTTCGTGGCTATTTTGGGTGGGGCAAAAGTATCCGATAAAATTTCCGTCATTGAGAACTTGTTGGATAAGGTCGACATCCTCATTATTGGTGGTGGTATGGCTTATACCTTCTTGAAGGCACAAGGTCATCGCATCGGATTATCGTTGTGTGAAGATGATAAAATTGAACTAGCCAAAGAACTGATGCAAAAAGCAAAGGATAAAGGGGTAAACCTCTTGTTGCCTTTGGACAATGTTGTTGCAAAAGAATTCAGTGCGGATACGGATGCCATTTCCATCAATTGTGATGAATTGCCATCTGATACCATGGGTCTGGATATTGGTCCAAAAACGGTGGAATTATTTTCAGAAGCCATCAAATCGGCAAAAACGATTGTATGGAATGGTCCAATGGGTGTTTTTGAATTTGAGAAGTTTGCAAACGGCACCAAAAAGGTGGCGGAAGCCGTGGCTAATTCAGGGGCTATATCCATTGTGGGCGGCGGAGATTCCGCGGCTGCTGTGGAACAACTTGGCTTTGCAGATAAAATTACACATATTTCTACCGGTGGTGGTGCGTCTTTGGAATTCCTGGAAGGCAAACAACTCCCCGGCATCACCTGCTTAACCGACCTACCGGCAGGTTGTGACTGTGACGATTGTAATGGTTGTCACTAAATAAGTCCCTGAAGTCTTGCGCAATGCTGACGCATTGCGGCAGGTTGTGACTGTGACGATTGTAATGGTTGTCACTAAATAAGTCCCTGAAGTCTTGCGCAATGCTGACGCATTGCGGCAGGTTGTGACTGTGACGATTGTAATGGCTGTCACTAAATAAGAACCTGAAGGCTTGCGCGATGCTGATGCATTGCGGCAGGTTGTAACTGTGGCGATTGTAATGGCTGTCACTAAATAAGAACCTGAAGGCTTGCGCAATGCTGACGCATTGCGGCAGGTTGTGACTGTGACGATTGTAATGGCTGTCACAAAACAAAAAAGAAAAGTCATGAAACGACTTTCCAGGGTACAATCACAGTATGAAACACGATGCGGGCAGTGAAGATGGGAATAAATGACCGTTCTTGGCTGCCCCTTCCTCTTATAAAAAATGTTCACCAAAAGAAAGGAAGGATAGAACTATGGCAAATCGTAGAATTATGGCAGCAGGGAACTGGAAAATGAACAAAACCCCGGTGGAGGCAGCCGCTTTTGTAGAGAGCCTTAAACCACTCGTCGTATCTGCAAGTTCTGAAGTTGTTGTAGGCGTACCCTTTGTCGCCTTATCAGCCGTTTTGGCAACTGCCAAAGGATCCAATGTCAAAGTTGCAGCACAAAACGTGCACTGGGAAGCCAATGGCGCTTATACCGGTGAAACAAGTTGCGGTATGCTCAAAGAAATGGGCGTAGACTACGTGATTATCGGTCATTCCGAGCGCAGGGAATATTTTGCTGATACAAATGAAACCGTGAACAAAAAAGCAAGAGCTGTTTTGGATGCCGGCATGCTGCCCATCATCTGCTGTGGCGAGACATTAACACAGCGTGAACAGGGCGTTACCGCTGAGCATGTACGTTATCAGATGAAAGTAGGCCTGCTTGGCTTATCCGCAGAAGAAGTTGCAAAGTCTGTCATCGCCTATGAACCCATATGGGCCATCGGCACTGGAAAAACAGCATCCGATGAACAGGCCGAAGAGGTTTGTGCTATTATCCGTACGTTGCTGGTTGAGCTTTATGGTGCTGACATAGCCGATCAAACCCGTATTTTGTACGGTGGCAGCGTGAATGCCGCCAATGCAAAAGCGCTCTTTGGTATGCCGAACATCGATGGTGGTTTGGTTGGCGGTGCCAGTTTGAAGCTTGACAGCTTCCAAGCCATTTCGTTGGCGTAAATACCAGACACAGGTGCTGCAACTATCCGCAAGTAAAAGGGCAGGGTCGCATCAGATATGTCTATTAAATTGCAGCACAGATGCATATGTTCAAGCCATTTCGTTGGCGTAAGCAATACTCCGACACAGGTGCTGCATCGGCCGTGTGTGATAGGGATGACAGGTTAAGGTTTAAACTGCCATCCGATGCGCCTGTATAGACAGCAGCACTGCAATCATAGAAGAATGAAGAGGAATGGGCATGGCCTTTTGGGTCATCCTGTTTCTTTATGTCAAAAGAAAGGGGTTCAAAGATGTTAAAGAAAAACGGGTTTGCGGGATATCCAGGTCCTTTGCTGGTCGTTGTGATGGATGGCGTGGGCATATCAGATATACAAGATGGCAATGCGGTCAGCCAAAGCTATACGCCAACCTTAGATCGCCTGATGAAAGAATACCCGACAACCCTGCTCAAAGCACACGGTACAGCCGTTGGTTTACCCAGTGATGAAGATATGGGCAATTCCGAAGTGGGTCACAATGCCATAGGTGCGGGTCAAGTCTTTGCCCAGGGGGCAAAATTGGTCACACAGGCCATTGCGACAGGCGACATGTTCCGTGCCAAAGGCTGGTCTGAAGTGAGCGACAATGCCGTAAAAAACGGTTCAACCTTGCATTTTATCGGCTTGTTTAGTGACGGGAATGTCCATTCCCATATTGACCATTTAAAGGCCATGATCAAAAAAGCAAAAGAGGACGGCGTTAAGACCGTGCGAGTGCACATACTTCTCGATGGCCGTGACGTGGGGGAAACCTCTGCCTTAGAGTATATCGATCCCTTTGAAGCCTTTCTGACAACGGTGAACACTGTCGATTTTGATGCACGCATCGCCTCCGGCGGCGGTCGTATGAACATTACAATGGACCGCTATGATGCCGATTGGACCATGGTGGAACGAGGTTGGAACACCCATGTTTTGGGCAAAGGCAGACACTTCGCCAGCGCCCATGAAGCGGTTGAAAAACTGCGTGAAGAAACAAAGGCCATTGATCAGGATTTAGGTGCTTTTGTTATCGCAGAAAATGGAAAACCGATTGGAACAATTGAAGATGGTGACAGTGTTATATTCTTCAACTTCCGCGGTGACCGTGCTATAGAAATTTCAAAGACTTTTGAATCGAAAGAACTCAATCGCTTTGACCGTGTGCGTGTGCCCAAGGTCACCTATGCCGGTATGCTGGAATATGACGGCGATTTGCACATCCCGTCACGCTATCTGGTGAACCCGCCATCCATCGAGAACACCATGGGAGAAGCCCTGGCACAAACCGGTGTGACACAACTGGCCATTTCAGAAACCCAAAAATACGGTCACGTCACGTATTTCTGGAACGGGAACAACAGCGGCAAGTTTAGTGAAACGCTGGAGACCTATGTGGAAGTGCCATCGGATGTACTGCCCTTTGAGCAGCGTCCCTGGATGCAGGCTGCACAGATTACGGACAAGCTGATTTCGTTGCTGGAAAGCGGTGAATTCCGTTTTGCCCGTGTCAACTTCCCGAACGGGGACATGGTGGGTCATACCGGAAACTTTGCAGCAGCAAGGGTAGCTGTAGAAACGGTAGATTTGGTCTTAACACGCCTTTTGCCCGTCATTGACCGCCTTGGAGGTGCCATGATTATTACCGCCGACCATGGCAATGCGGACGAAATGTATGAAACCGATAAAAAGACCGGTTTAGCCAAACGCAACAAGGCTGGCGTTCCGAAGGCAAAAACAAGCCATACACTCAGCAAAGTGCCCTGTATTATTTATGACAATGTGAATGGAGAGAAGTACACCTTAAAAGAAGGTTCTTTTGGGTTGTCTAACCTGGCATCCACAATTGTGAATTTGCTTGGCTATGAGCCTTTAGACATGTGGGATGCATCCATAATTGACCTGAAGTGATATAAATAGGAGAAACATGAGAATACTTGGAATTGACTATGGTGACGTCCGCATCGGGGTGGCTGTTTCCGACCCGATGGGCTGGACCGCGCAGATGCTTGAAACCGTGAATTGGCGCTTTGATGTGGAAAAACCACTCGCGCGTCTTTTAGAGTTGGTGAATCAGTATAATTGTGATAGAATTGTTGTGGGTTTACCGCGAAACATGGATGGTTCATCCGGCTTTCGCGTTGAGAAAACGAATACCTTTATTCAGCAGCTGCAAGAGCGGATACCGGAGGTGCCGATAGACACCTACGATGAACGATTAACGACGGTGATGGCACAGCGTGCCATGCAGGATATGGGCATTCGGGCCAAAGAGCAAAAAGGAAAACTCGATCAGATGGCGGCTGCAATGATACTGCAGAGCTATCTCGATGCGAAGCGCATGCGCGAAAGCATGCAGAAGGAGTAAGCATGGATAACGAGAATATCATCGAGTTGACCGGCGAAGACGGCGAGGTTCTGAAAGCAGAATACCTTGATACGGTTCTGGTCGATGAGCAGGAATATGTTGTGATGATCCCTGTTGACGGCGAAGGCTGCGGAGAAGATGGCTGTGACGGCTGTGACAGCTGCGGTGAAACAGAAGTGATCATCATGAAAATTCAGAAAAAAGACGGAGAAGAGTTTCTGGAACCGGTCGATGATGACGAGGAACTGGAACGCGCTTTTGTTGCCTTTCAGGAACAAAGCGAATACTATGGCGATGATGAGGATGAAGACGAAGACGAAGAAGATGAAAAAGAATAAAATACAGAAAATCATTTGAAAAAGTGCGCTTTTTCGATGGGCAGAAGAGGGGAAACCTTCTTCTGTTTTTTTGTTATCATGGGCATGATGGGAGCAGGGATGCGAATGCTCGTCATTGTTGCTCGCAAAAGTTTTGTAAAACACATGTTAGTTCCTGAAATTGTTTTCGTAAAGGCGCTGTGTATGCTAAACTGAGAATAAAAACCTGTACCCAATGAGCGGAGGTTAGTCCATGCGGCGAAAAGGTTGGTTTCAGAAAGAAGAAAACAGGCAGATAAGATCAGTTTGGCAGACACTATGCCTTATACTTGCGGTTCTTTTTTTATTGTCTGGCAGCAGTGGTTGTGCAGGAAAAGCGAAAGCAGATGGCTATGAACCGTCTATAACACCCAGTGCGACGACAACCCCAACCCCAACCCCGGTACCTACGCCAGAACCGACACCGTTGCCCACCCCAACCCCGGAACCTACTCCGGATCCAATGGCTGCTTTTATATACCCGGATTCAGCGGTTCGTCCGGTAGCCGTGATGATAGACAATGAGGGGGGAAGGCCTTTACCTCAGGCTGGTCTAGTGCAGGCGCAAATTGTTTATGAAGTCTTGACCGAGTATAAAATTACACGGTACATGGCTGTCTTTTGGGACAGTATGCCAGAAATGATTGGCCCGGTTCGAAGCTCAAGGGACTATTTTTTGGATTATGCTATGGAATATGATGCAGTATATACCCATTATGGTTGGAGTCCGCAGGCACAAAAAGATATTTCCAGGCTGCACATACAAAATATCAATGGTCTGGTGAATGGAGGCGCTTTCTGGGATACCGATAAGAACAAGGGCAATTGGCAGGATTCATTTACTTCCAAAGACCGTGTCCTGGCACACATTGAAAAACTGAAATACCGCACCACGCCGAAACAGGGCTTTCCCTTCACTTACGCAACAGTCTTTGCCGTGCCATTTAGCGGAACGACGGCAACAAAAATAGATTTTGTCTTTGGCAAAGGGTTTACAGCCGGATACACGTATAATGCAGAAACAAGGACTTATGACAGAATCAGAAACGATGCGGTTCAGACAGAGCGCAATACAGGCGCAGTGGTCAGCCCACAGAATATCCTGGTGCAGATTGTACCGTCCCGTGCCATCGCCGGTGATGAAAAGTACCGCATTCATGTAGATACGTTGGGCAAAGGGAAGGGTTGGTATATCACGGGCGGAAAATCCCGGGGCATTACCTGGAGTAAAGCCGCGCGGGATGCGCAAACCAAGTACTTGTTTGAAGACGGTTCACCGCTGGTCCTGAATCCGGGGCAGATGTGGATAGAAGTGATCCCGTCGGCAAAGACAGTAACGGTAGAATAAATTTTATACCTATTTTCTTGTAAAAATTACACCTATTTTCTTGTAAAAATTACACCTATTTTCTTGTAAAAATTACACCTATTTTCTTGTAAAAGTTACACTTATTTTCTTGTAAAAGTTACACTTATTTTCTTGTAAAAATTATTGGACACAGAAAAAAAGTTGTGTTATACTGTTTCAGAAAAACAGGGAAGGAACAATGGTGCATGTTGAAGCAGCGGGAACGGTTGGATCAGGCGCAGTTGGCGGATACGCCGCAAAAATACGGGATACCGGTTCCCCTTTCTGTTTTATTTTTCAATTGCATATTTGTTTTCAAAAATGGCAGGACGTAAGTCTTTCCATTTTTTTTATATCCGGAATGAAATGTCTTATACGGAAGGCTTCGCAATAATGCATAATTATACTATAATATGAATAATCGTGATGGTGTAAATAAAGCAACCATAAGATGAAACGTTTTTTGTGCATAGACAGCAAAATGCTGTGTTGTGAAGTGGCCTGAAGAAAACGGAGAAGGGTCAAGCGATAGAAACAACAGACATTGAAGGCTGGCAATATTGAAAAACAGAATGTGGGCAAAATTAGGATGACACAGGAAAGGCTGGACTTATGAAACTGCAGAACAAAGATTTGCTGGGCATCGAAACCCTTTCGGTAGACGAGATAGATTTGATTATGTCCACCGCTGTGGATATGAAGAAAATTGTGACCAGCAAAATGAAAAAGTCAAATTATCTGCAGGGGAGAACTGTGGTGACGCTGTTTTATGAAAACAGCACCCGCACCAGGGTATCTTTTGAGCTGGCGGCGAAATATCTGGGAGCGCAGGCGGTGAATGTGGCCGTGGCAGCAAGCAGTGTGGTCAAGGGCGAAACGCTGATTGATACCGGTCGCACCCTGGATGTGATGGGCACAGATATCCTGATCATCCGCCATGGTTCCTCCGGCGCACCCCACCACCTGGCTAAAAATGTGCAGGCATCCGTCATCAATGCAGGGGATGGCATGCATGAACATCCGACGCAGGCTCTCCTGGACCTCTACACCATGCAGGAAGCCCTTGGTTCTGTGAAAGGTGCGAAGGTAGCTATACTCGGCGATGTACTGCACAGCCGTGTGGCCAGAAGCAATATACTCCTGCTGCAAAAAATGGGAGCATCCATTTCAATTGCCGGACCGAAAACATTGATGGCGCCGGGGTTGGAACGGTATGGCATGGGCAACGGACAGAACGAAGCTGCAAAAATCTGCGATACAGTTGAAGAAGCCGTGGCAGATGCGGACGTCATTATGTCCTTACGTGTACAGTTGGAACGTCAAAAAAAAGCCCTCTTTCCTTCAGCAGCAGAGTATGCACAATATTTCGGGCTAAGCCAGGAAAAAATGAAAGGTGCGAAAAAAAATGTCCTCTTGATGCATCCGGGCCCGGTGAACCGGGGGATAGAAATGCCAACAGTTCTTGTGGATGGCCCACAATCGGTTATTGATACTCAGGTAACAAACGGGGTGGCTGTGCGCATGGCTATTCTGTACCTCTTAACAGGGCGGGATGCGTAAGCCTGCGGTAATTTAAAAATGAGTATCACTACAGCGTGACTTCAATATTTTATCAAGTTTCATGGCATTTTTTGAAATTTTGACTTGCTGTCAGGTAGCATAAATAAAGTGTCACAGAAATTTATATTTCAAACTCACGCTGAAGTGGTATATCCATGGTCGAATTGTCAAATTTAAAATAGGCTTGCTGACAAGCAGTTGAACAGGTCAATAGACGAACCACGCATAATCTTTCACAGCCTTATGGACCTGCAACATTGAATCAGGAGGAAGCGCAATGAATAAATATACACTTATTAAAAACGGCACAGTCGTGAACGCCGGTGAACCCTTGCAAAAAATGGATATTCTGATTAAGGACGGCCGTATTGTAAAAATTGCGGAGAACATTCATGTGGAAAGCGAAACTCAGGCAGCTTGTGATGTCATTGATGCCAGCGGCTTTCACATCTTCCCCGGCCTGGTGGACGCCCACTGCCACCTGCGTGACCCGGGCCAGGAATATAAAGAAGATATCGTTTCAGGTACCCGATCTGCTGCGGCCGGGGGTTTTACAGATATTGCCTGCATGCCGAACACTTTGCCTGTGGTGGATAACAAGGCCATTGTTCGCTATATTGTTGAAAAGGCAGCCAGAGAAGGAGTGGTGCATGTGCATCCGATCGGTTCGGTTACAAAAGGTTTGTCCGGTACTGAGCTTTCTGAAATGGGCATGATGAAAGCAGCGGGTATTGTGGCTGTTTCAGATGACGGGAAACCGGTGGAGAAAGCTTCAGTGATGATGAAGGCCATGGTTTATGCACACAGTTTTGGCCTGCGTGTCATCTCCCACTGCGAAGATGCGGATTTGGCGGAAGGCGGCAGTATGAATGAAGGTGCCGTCTCCACACGGCTGGGGTTGTGCGGCATCCCGACCGCGGCAGAAGATTTGATGGTATCCCGTGAAATTATTTTATCAGAGTATACCGGCATTCCCGTCCATATCGCCCATGTTTCTACAGCCACGGCCGTGCAGATGATACGGGATGCAAAAAAGCGAGGGGTTCCGGTAACTGCAGAAACCTGTCCGCACTACTTTACCCTAACGGAAGAAGCCTGTTTGGATTACAATACAGATGCCAAGATGAACCCGCCGTTGCGAACACAGAAAGACCTGAAAGCTGTGATTACAGGTTTACAAGATGGTACGCTGGACATGATAGTAACAGACCATGCACCCCACCACATCGATGAAAAAAATGTGGAGTTTGATAAGGCAAACAACGGTATTCTGGGCTTCGAAACAGCCTTGTCCTTAACCTATACTTTCCTGGTAAAGCCCGGGGTTTTAACCCTTTCTGACGTGGCAGACAAGATGGCCAAAGCACCGGCTGCTATGCTCGGTTTGACAAAGAAGGAAGTAGCGGTCGGCAGTGCGGCAGACCTCACCATTTTTGATACAAATGCCACATGGACAGTCGATAAAGAACAAATGGCATCCAAAAGCCGCAACACACCCTTCCATGGTTGGACACTGCAGGGAATGGTACGCTATACTTTAGTGAATGGTTGTATTGTTGTAAAAGATGGAAAACCCGTAGGATAAGCAGTTAACAAACTATCGAACGCAAGAATCGATCTCATCAAATGGATAAGCAAACAGGATCGTAATTGTTGAAACTGTAACGATTATTGTCAATTTACACATCTTTTAAGCCGAAAGGAGACGCTATGCATTTTTCAGACAGATTGGGCAACGCTATTCAGGAAAAAAACAACCCGACCGTCATGGGTCTGGATCCGAAGCTGGACTACATCCCGCAACATATACGTGATTGCGCACAGAAGGATGCAATGAATCCTTTTCATGCAGCAGCCGACAGCATCATCACCTTTAACTGTGCCCTCATCAATGCAGTTGCGGACATTGTCCCTGCGGTAAAGCCGCAGCTGGCTTATTATGAGTGGTTTGGACTTGAAGGCTTACGCGCTTTCGATACCACATGCCGTTATGCAAAAGAGAAAGGCTTGCTTGTGATTGCTGATGGAAAAAGAAATGATATTGGCAGTACCGCAGAAGCTTATTCCGGTGCCTACCTTGGTGAAACAGATCTCGAAAATGGCAAATCGACGGTGTTCAACACGGATGCCCTGACGGTGAATGCCTATCTCGGGGAAGATGGCATCAAGCCCTTCCTAAAAGACTGCGATGTGTATGAAAAAGGCATTTTTATTCTGGTTAAAACGTCGAATCCTTCTTCCGGGCAGCTACAGGATATGCCTTTGGCTGATGGCCGAAAGGTGTACGAAGCCATGGCTGATCTTGTCAAAGACTGGGGCGCTGAACGGTGTGGACAAAATGGCTATAACAGCGTTGGCGCCGTTGTCGGGGCGACCTACCCGGTGCAGTTGGCAGAAATGCGTGAGCGTATGCCGAACACATGGATTCTGGTTCCGGGTTACGGCGCGCAAGGCGGCAAAGCAGCGGATGTAGCACTGGCATTTGATGCAAAGGGACTGGGTGCATTAGTGAATGCCTCCCGCAGCCTCATGTGTGCCTGGCAAAAGGCGGATAGGTATGCTGGGTATTCGGAAGCGGACTTTGCCTTAGCGGCCAGAAATGAAGCGATAAGGATGCGGGACGAGATTAACGAAGCGTTGCAAAAGCGATAAATAAAATCATTAATCACGGTTACGAGGTAAAAAATGAAAGCAATTTTAGCATTGGAAGACGGCAGTATATTTAAAGGAACATCGTTTGGCGCCAAAGGCAGCGTCATCGGTGAGATTGTTTTTAACACCGGTATGACCGGTTATCAGGAAGTTTTAACGGATGCATCCTACGCCGGACAGATTGTCACCATGACCTACCCCCTCATTGGCAATTATGGCATAAATGATGAAGATCTGGAGTCTTGCGGACCCCAGGTAAAAGGCTTTATTGTGCGCGAATGCAGCACAGCACCGAGCAACTGGCGGAACCAGGAGAACCTGGGGGATTGGCTGGAAAAAAACAATATCATCGGGATCGAAGGCATTGATACCCGTGCATTGACACGTATTTTGCGTGAGAAAGGCACGATGAACGGGGTGTTAACAACAGAAGCGGATTTTGATTTGGCCGCCTGGCTGCCCAAAATCCATGCCTACCGCATTGTCGGGTCGGTGGAAGCAGTATCCGTGAAAGTACCGGAAGTCTATCCGGCCCATGCGCTGGATGCGCTACTGCAGCCACACATGGATGAAAGCCACATTCAGGCGCACAAGGCGCTCAAAGTTGTGTTAATGGACTATGGCGTTAAAAACAACATTATCCGCAACCTGAACAAACGGAACTGTGATGTGGTGGTCATGCCGGCAGCAGCAACAGCCGAAGAGGTTTTGGCAGAGAATCCGGACGGTATTATGCTCTCAAACGGACCGGGTGATCCGAAAGATTGCGTCTTCCAAATTGAACAGCTGAAAAAACTGCTCGGGAAAAAACCGATTTTTGGTATTTGTCTGGGCCATCAGCTCACGGCTTTGGCCATGGGCGGGGATACAGGAAAGCTGAAATACGGTCACCGTGGCGGCAACCACCCTGTGAAGGATATCAAACAAGACAGAACCTATATCACCTCACAAAACCACGGCTATGCCGTATTGGCGGAAAGCCTGCCGCTTCATCTGGCCGAAATCAGCCATATCAATATGAATGATAGTACGGTTGAAGGGGTTCAGTATTTAACGACACCAACATTCACTGTACAGTTCCACCCGGAAGCCTCACCGGGACCAATGGATAACGGCTACCTTTTCGATTCTTTTATCGAATTGATGGGGAAATGATGCGAGACTTGTATATCAATAAATCATAACGAATTTGTACACAAGAAGTAGAGAAATGAATGGACAAGGAGATACTATGCCAAGAAGAATGGATGTCAAAAGAGTTTTGGTCATTGGGTCCGGACCGATCATTATCGGACAGGCCGCCGAGTTTGACTATGCAGGCACCCAGGCCTGCCGGGCACTGAAGGAGGAGGGAATTGAAACCATCCTTGTGAACAGCAACCCGGCCACCATTATGACCGATAGAGAAATTGCAGACATCGTATATATAGAACCGCTGAACATTGAAGTGGTCAAAAATATCATACGTAAGGAAAAACCGGACAGCATACTGCCAACCCTTGGCGGTCAGACCGGCTTGAACCTGGCTATGGAACTCGCAGAATCCGGTTTTTTGGATGAAGTCGGTGTCCGGCTTCTGGGAACCAATGTCGAAGCCATTTACAAGGCAGAAGACCGGCAGGCTTTTAAAGATACAATGGAAAGTATTGGTGAGCCGTGTATCGCTTCCAAAGTGGTGACTACATTGGAAGATGCCCTTCTCTTTGCCGAAGAAATTGGTTATCCGATTATTGTGCGCCCCGCCTATACTCTTGGCGGCACCGGCGGCGGTATTGCTTCAGATGCCGTCGAACTGCGGGATATCGGCACCAACGGCTTGCGCCTGTCGCGCGTCCACCAGGTCCTCATTGAAAAGTGCATTTCAGGTTGGAAAGAAGTGGAATATGAAGTGATGCGGGACTGCAAGGGAAACGTCATCACTGTCTGTAATATGGAAAACATCGATCCTGTGGGCGTTCACACCGGAGATTCCATTGTGGTGGCACCTTCGCAAACCCTTTCGGACAAAGAGTACCAGATGCTCCGTACCGCTGCCCTGAACATTATTTCGGAGTTGAAAATTGAAGGCGGCTGTAACTGTCAGTTTGCCCTGCATCCCGACAGTTTTGAGTATGCTGTGATAGAAGTGAACCCCCGCGTCAGCCGTTCTTCGGCGCTGGCGTCCAAGGCAACCGGCTACCCCATTGCCAAGGTGGCGACCAAAATTGCCATCGGTTATGGACTGGATGAAATTCCGAACGCGGTTACAGGAAAAACCTTTGCCTGTTTTGAACCGACGCTGGATTATGTGGTAGTCAAAATTCCGAAGTGGCCCTTCGATAAGTTTGTCAAAGCCCGCCGTACCCTGGGCACACAGATGAAAGCCACCGGTGAGGTGATGAGCATCGGCAACTCCTTGGAACACGCCCTCATGAAGGCTCTGCGCTCTCTGGAGTTGGGTATACGCACACTGGAAACCCCGCTTTGCAAAGGAATGGATGATACCCAATTACATGAAAAACTCCACGATGTGAACGATGACCGTATTTTGGTCATCGCTGAAGCCATTCGTCGCGGGGTCACGTTGGAAGAGATTCATGAGATTACACGGATTGACCTTTTCTTTCTGAACACTTTTCGCCGTATTGTAGAAATGGAAGAACTGCTTAAAACCAAAACGGTGGCTGACCTGGATGTGGACTTCCTTGAAAAAGTAAAGAAAATGGGTTTCCTGGATGAAACCATCGCGAAATATACAGGATCAAGCACGGCAGAAATCAAGAACCTGAGAAAAAAATTCGACTTAAAGCCGGCCTACAAAATGGTTGATACCTGTGCGGCAGAATTTGAAGCGCAAACCCCTTACTTCTATTCCACCTACGATAAAGTGAGCGAAGCCAGGCCGGGCAATAAGAAAAAAGTCCTGGTGCTTGGCTCCGGTCCCATACGCATCGGACAGGGCATTGAGTTCGATTACTGCTCGGTTCACTCGGTTTGGGGCTTAAAAGAAGAAGGCTACGAAGCCATTATTGTCAACAACAACCCGGAAACGGTTTCAACAGACTTTGACACCTCCGACCGCCTCTATTTTGAACCGCTCACACCGGAAGATGTGCTGGAGATTATTGAAGTTGAAAAGCCGGACGGTGTTATTGCCCAATTTGGTGGACAAACCGCGATTAAGCTGACGAATCCATTGGCGGAAGCCGGTGTGCACATTTTTGGAACCGCAGCAAAAGATGTGGATGCGGCTGAAGACAGGGAAAAATTCGATAAAATTATGGAAGACCTCGGCATTGCCAGGCCCAGGGGTGCGCTGGTGTACACGGAGGGGGAAGCCTTGGCAGCGGCTGCAAAAATCGGCTATCCGGTTCTGGTTCGCCCGTCTTATGTTTTGGGCGGTAAGGGTATGGAAATTGCCTATACAGATCAAGACATTGTCGAATTTATGGAAATTATTCTGCGCGAGGAACAGGAAAATCCGATTCTCGTTGACAAGTACATGATGGGCAAAGAGCTGGAAGTTGATGCGATCTGTGACGGTGAACACATCCTTATTCCCGGTATCATGGAGCATTTGGAACGCGCCGGCGTTCACTCAGGCGACAGTATTTCCATCTATCCGCCGCAGAGCTTGTCAGTGAAGCTGAAACAAAAAATATTGGAAACCACAGAAAAGCTGGCTTTTGCCTTGAATATTTGCGGTATTGTGAATGTGCAGTACGTGTTTTTTAATGATGAATTGTATGTGATTGAAGTAAACCCGCGTTCCTCTAGAACCGTTCCGTATATTAGTAAGGTGACCGGTATTCCCATGATCAATATGGCCACCCGTATTATGATGGGGAAGAAATTGTCGGACTTCCCTTATGGCACAGGATTGTACAAAGAATCGGACTATATCGCCGTGAAAGTGCCGGTATTCTCCTTTGAAAAGCTGCATGATGTGGACACAAGCCTCGGACCGGAAATGAAATCGACCGGCGAAGTGTTGGGCATCGCTAAAACATTGGATGAAGCTGTGTTCAAAGGGTTGATTGGTGCGGGACTGAAATTCCCGGTACCGGGGGACGGCATCTTGTTTACGGTGCGGGATACAGACAAGCCGGAACTGGTGCCCATCGCAGAGCGCTTTGCTTTTATGGGTTACGAATTGTATGCAACGGGGAATACGGCGCATTTTCTGAACCAGCATGGGGTGGCAACGAATGCGGTCCGCAAGCTGAACGACCCATCTCCGAATTTAATGGATTTGATTGAGAGCGGCACCATCAAGATGATTGTGAACACACCGACCAAGGGTAGAAGTGCGGAGCGCGACGGCTTCCGCATTCGTCGAAAGGCCGTGGAGCGGTCTATTCCGTGCTTAACCTCTTTGGATACAGCGGGGGCTGTGGTTCGGTCTTTGAGACTGGGTAAGACGGTGGGATCTTTGGACATTGTGAACTTGGAAGTGTTCGATTAGTTTGGTTAGTTTGAATAGGTTGGTTGGGTTGGTTGGGTTGGTTAGTTTGAATAGGTTGGTTGGGTTGGTTGGTTAGTTGGGTTGGTTGGTTAGTTGGGTTGGTTGGTTAGTTGGGTTGGGTTGGTTAGTTGGGTTGGGTTGGTTAGTTGGGTTGGTTGGTTAGTTGGGTTGGTTGGTTAGTTGGGTTGGTTAGTTGGGTTGGTTGGTTAGTTGGGTTGGTTAGTTGGGTTGGGTTGGTTGGTTAGTTGGGTTGGTTGGGTTGGTTGGTTGGTTACTTTGATTTCAACGACTCCGAGCTGTGGCATGTTGATGCGTCATCGTCCTCACAACATTGGGGCTGTAAGCGTCTGATAC
>JBBRWP010000026.1:0-20834 GCA_038249175.1 Acetivibrionales bacterium | reverse complement strand
CAAGGATGTCAAAACATCGTCACAGCGTGGATCGTGGATGCGGGTGGTCAGTTTACCGTCTGAAAAAGCACCAGCGCCACCTTCACCAAATTGTACATTAGATTCTGTATTTAGCGTCTGTCCCTGCCAATATGCCTTGACATCAGCAGCCCTTTGTTCCACCGGCTGTCCCCGCTCCAATAGAATGGGTCTTAGTCCCGCTTTTACCAACAGCAGAGCACAAAAAAGACCACAGGGGCCGGTACCAATGACAATAGGGCGTGTTGAACATTTTTTCTGGTTTAAAAAGGGTATCTTGCAGTCTTGATGTAAACGAATCAGTCCATCTATTTCGGATGCCGGTTGTGACAGATGGGCGGAAACGTTATCGTGTGCCACGACCTTGGCCATGGTTTCAACCAAAAGGGTATAAACAACAGCAATACGGTTCTTTTTACGAGCATCAATGGATTCACGCACTACTTTCAAGGAATGGATTGCATGGGGTGGTATGCAAAGGCATCTGGATGCTTCTTGATGTAACTGTATTTGTTCATTCCCCGGTAATAAATCCTCAATGGCAATTTTAATATCCCGAACCAACCAACTTGAAAGGGTCATGGTTGCACCGTTTCCTCCGCTGCGGGTGGTGGCGCAATAGGTTCAATGGCAAATTGAACCGTTGGCACCCCCACAAGTGTTGCCATAGACGGAACCGCTGCATTGAGTTCCATGGTTTGCTCGCCCTCGGTCATGGCGGTGACATCCAACTTCAGCTGAATGGCTGTTGGCAATATACCGGAAATTTCTTTGGCTTTCCCTTTGATGCCCACCTGTACCGCGGTAGAAATATAACGCAACTGGTACAGTGTACTATCAAGGCCAGTGACCAGAATGTTTTCAACGGGAACCGTCAACTCTTTCATAATCAGTTTTTCCATTTGCACTTCGGCTAGAACCTGGGGTTTTTTCCCATATAGAGTAAATCCTTCAGGAATTTTCAGCGCTAAGTCAGCAGAATAAGAACCTTCCTGGCTGTTAAGGTCAATATCCGAAGCAACCACAGAAGATAGTGTTGACAGGCCGTCATACTTACCCAGAACCTGCACTTCCTTGGGTTCGATACTGTAGCCGGTAAAAAACCAATCTGCCGCCGGCGTTCCCGTCACCTTTGTTTCAACCGGCAAAGTTCTTACCAAATCGAAACTGACAGAGACGGTACTTTTGCCGTCAAATTGTGGAATGGATTGATTACCGGCATCCAGAACCAGGACACGACGTGTTAAATTGCTCGTTTTATCCAATGCATTGGCGTCAATGGAAACAACCAACTTTTCCACCTTGTTCACAAGACTTTCCTTGTCTTCTAAAACAATGGTAGACGGTTCTATGCGTACATTAACAGCCGTGTAACCATCCGGCAGTTTTCCAGTCCAACTGGCTTGCACCGGAAACTCTACCCCGGTAATTCTTTCGAGCTTGAGTGTGACGGTCGCAGGACTGGCAGACAAAATTTTCAGATTACTGGTACCGGTATAGACAGGATCATCCAAATTGAGAATAATATCACCGGATGTGGTAATTTTATTGTAGTCGAGGAACACCCTAAAGTCGTTGGACGTAATCTCAGCAATGCTTTTTTGCCTACCTTTGATGCTCAGATTTACTGAAAACGGAGCAGCTGTACCAACGATGCGAAGATTGTGTTCTTCCAGCACTTCGACATTCCCGGAGATGGGCACAGAAATATTGCGCGTCATCATTGGATTATTGTTGTCCAGCACAATAAACCATATCAGGATGGCTGTGAGTACAGACAAAATCTGCACCAGCAGTTTATGCTCAAAAAACCCGTCAATCAGCTTGTTCACTTTTTTTCGCCTTTCGGAAGCCAAAACGCTTCTTTTCTTGTTCTTTATCCACAAGGAAGCGATTCAATGCTTTTCGAAGCGTATCCGGTGTCAGGTTACGCGTCAAGCCACCATTGTGTGCATAAGAAATCTTGCCGGACTCTTCGGACACCACAATGGCCACCGCATCAGATACTTCTGTAATACCAAGTGCCGCCCGGTGTCGTGTCCCGAGTTCCCGGGATATACCAGTGTTTTCGGTTAATGGTAAATAGCAGGCAGCAGCCTTGATACGGGCATCACGGACAACCACTGCGCCATCATGCAAAGGGCTTTTGGGTGTAAAGATATTTTCCAATAATTCAGAAGATATCAACGAATCCATCTGGGTGCCTGTATTAACAATCTCACCGATTTTGGTCTCCCGCTCCATGACAATGAGGGCGCCGACATACTGGGCTGAGAGGCGCTGGCAGGTCCTGACAATGGCTTCTATGGCCTGCGTGTTGCGGATGAGATCTTCATTATTACGATTCACAAACAAGTCTTGAAAACCGCTGCTACCTATTTTTTCCAAAGCACGGCGCAGTTCTGGCTGAAATAAAACCAGCAATGCGAAACCCAGTAATTCCAGCATCCCTTTCATCAGAAAAGCAATCGTTGTTAAGCCAAAAAACTGTGACAGCTTTGCACCGATTAGAATGAAAAGAATGCCTTTAACCAGTTGCAATGCACGTGTCTCCTTGACCAGTTGAATCCCTTTATAAACCAAAAACGAAACAAGCCCTATGTCCACAATCATTCTGATTATGTCCACAGGACTCTCTAGCCCCAAAAATTCACCAATCATTAAGATAATATTGCGCATGATTTCGCTCCGGTAAGGTTATCACTTCTTCATTTTCTTTGGATGGGTATGGTCTGGATACAGTCTATTCTTTCCCGTAAGGCATGGCGCACAATCATTATTATAAAGCTTTTTTTACTTTCCTGCACGCCTTCTGTTCATTGTAACACAAAAGAAAAATCGATGATAAAATCTAATAGACTCATTTGATGAACGCTGAAAATTCAAAAAAGTCTGAAAGGTTTCTTGGAATGCTGGAAATTTGGAAAAATATAAAAGTCTTCGAATAGCGCTGACATTTTTTTGATAATCCAAAAACCAAAAAAAAAGATGATCCTTTCGAATCATCTTTTTTGTTATAGAAATATTTTGTGTCACGTATACCGTAAAATGGTATTTTTAGAATATTTTAAATTTTATGTAATAATTTTATATATTTCGCATTTCGTGGATAATCTGTACGGTGTAACCATCCGGATATTCAGTGACATGGATGGTTGTCCACGTAAATTGCATACAATACGCCTTTCTCACCAAAGTGGGATATCCTTTGACTATGCAGAAAATGTATGCTAAAACCCACCGGTATATTTCTGCGCTTACTTCAACAAAGTCAAAGCCTTATCCACTACATTTTCTACGGTGAACCCAAACTGCTCAAACAGTGTTTTGGCCGGGGCCGATGCACCATAGGTATCCAGAGAAACAATGACCCCTTCGTCTCCGGCATATTTATGCCACCCAAAAGAAGTCAACGCTTCAATACAGACGCGCTTTTTCACGTTTTTCGGTAATATGCTTTCCCTGTAGGCGGCATCCTGCTCTTCAAAAATTTCGAAGGAAGGTAAGGAGACAACACGGGGGCTGAACCCTTTTTCAACCAACACATCAAAGGCTTTCATGGCCAGTTCCACTTCAGATCCGGTCGCAACCAGGAGTATTTCAGGTTCTCCGCTTGCACAGTCTTTCAGTATATAGCCGCCTTTGATTGCTTCTTTGCCTGTAATGTCATACAACGGAAGGTTTTGCCGCGTCAGAACAAGACCCGTCGGACTGTCTTTGCGTGTCAGTGCCAGGTACCAGGCCGCGGCTGTTTCGTGTGCATCCGCCGGGCGTATAACCGTAAAGTTCGGGGTGCAACGCAGTGCGGCCAGGTGTTCAATCGGTTCATGCGTCGGTCCATCTTCGCCAACACCGATACTATCGTGGGTTAAAACATAGATAACCGGTTGCTTCATGAGGGCAGAAAGCCGCATCGCAGGCTTCATGTAGTCTGTGAATACAAAAAAGGTGGCACAGTAAGGACGCAAACCGCCATGTACCATCAGTCCGTTGGAAATGGCTGCCATGGCATGCTCACGCACGCCAAAGTGCAGATTGGCACCACTGCGGTCTTCTTTGGAGAAGTCTCCCTTTCCCTTCATTTCAGTCTTGTTCGATGGCGCCAAATCGGCTGAACCACCAATTAGGTTCGGCACCAGGTTTTTGAGGCGATTGATGATAATACCCGAAGAATTTCTTGTGGCATCCGGTTTATCAAAGGTCCAGAAGGCTTCTTCTTCCAAGAGGTCTATAGATAAATCGCCCGAGAACCATTGTGCCCATTCTTCTTCCAATTTTGGATAGGCTTCACAATAGTTCTGGAACAGCACATTCCAGCGTTCATTGTCCTGTTTCAGTGCACTGGTCATTTCTGCATAATCCGCTTTCACTTCTTCTGGAAGAGTGAAAGATTCCGCAGACCAGCCGGCATTCTGACGCATTTTGGCCACCAGATCAGCACCCAAAGGTTCTCCATGTGCCGATGCTTTGCCGGCTTTCTCAGACCCAAAACCAATAATGGTTTTGCAGATAATGATGGAGGGTTTGCCGTTCAGTTTTTGCGCTTTTTTAATAGCAGCGTCAATTTTCTTCGCATCGTTGCCATCATCCACCTGAATGACATTCCAGTTGTAGGCCTCAAAACGTTTGCCGACATCTTCGCGGAAGGAAATATCGGTATCCCCTTCGATGGAGATTTCGTTGTCATCATAGAAAACAACCAGCTTTTCAAGACCAAGGGTACCGGCCAGTGAAGCGGCTTCGGATGAAATACCTTCCATCATGCAGCCATCACCGGCTATCGTGTAGGTGAAATGGTCAACCACAGGATAGTCCGGACGGTTAAACTTTTCAGCAAGGTAGGCTTCTGCCATGGCAAAGCCGACACAGTTGGCAATACCCTGACCTAAGGGGCCAGTGGTTATCTCAACGCCGGTGGTATGGCCGAATTCAGGATGTCCCGGCGTTTTACTGTTCCACTGACGGAAGGCTTGCAGCTCTTCCATAGGCAAGCCATAGCCAAAAAGATGCAAGAGTGTATAAAGCAGCATAGAGCCGTGTCCCGCCGAAAGCACAAATCGATCGCGGTTTACCCATTGTGGATTTTCTGGATTATGCTTCATGTTCTTCGCCCAAAGGGTGTAGGCAATGGCGGCGGTACCGAGTGGCAGACCGGGGTGTCCGGAATTTGCTTTTTGCACGCCTTCAGCGGACAAGATACGTATGGCATTCAAGTGTTCCTGTACATTTTGCATTTTTTCTTCTCCTATAGCTTCATATTTTAATATCTAGCGCTTTACGTTACAATATCTAGTGCTTAATGTTTCAATGTCGACTTATCGTATCATTCACAGACTGACCACGTCAATTGGAAAACGAACTGGTTTCGCACATTTTATGGGTCGCTCTTCTCAAATGTCAAAAGCATGTAGCATACTCTTACCAAAACCCTTCACATCAATGATTGCAAGATTTTTGAATTCTGAAACTGATAAAAGTTAACACTGGCTGAGTGAATCGTTACATTCCCTATGTCTGCATTTCAGAACTTTGTTACATTTTCAGTTCTCTTTTCACAATGCCATCAAGAATCTCAGCAGATTTCAGAATTACATTTTTACATTTCAATTCTTCTGTTCTGTATTTTTCTTTCAGCGGGGCGCAATCAATAAAACCCATTTCATTTTTGTATGCATCGAACAATTCGTTGGTCAAATCTTTGATACGGGTGCTTTCATGAGCCCTGTCCTTGACAAACAGCTTACCCAGAACCATAATTGCTCCTGTCAAAGCACCACATTTATCTTCAATTCCCATGCCACCGCCAAAACCGGCAACCAGTTTTAACGCCTCTTTATCCAGACCCAAATTATAGGCAATATTCGCACCATAAAGAATTTTTTCAGCACAATTCAAATCTTCCTTGTCTCCATAACCTTCCCGTATTAAATCTGCCAGCATTTTGTACTCCATTTCTGCCACAGTCATAAACTGCTGCAACCATTTTTTTTTGCACACATGATTTCTCTGACGTTAATCTGACGAATGGACCCTATTATGCGGGTCAACCATTGAATCCAAAACACTGATTGCACCTCAGAAAGTTCCCATGCCTATTATACCTGTCTTAGCTCCTTCAGACCAGAGTTTTACATGATTCTGTTTCGTATAATTCTGTTCAGCTTGCAATGGTGCCGTGACAAGCGATATGATAAGTTCAGTAAAGAAAGGAGCGAAATGAATGAATATACTGATTGTACAGCCCGAAGGCGAAGTAAGGGACAACTATTTTCCAAAGCCAGCAATGGATGCATTGGAAAAGCTCGGTAATGTAAAGCTCAACTGTTCAGGAAAGAAATTCACTGAAGCGGTGCTGGCAGAACACATTCAAGGTGTTCAAATATGCATTACACACTGGGATACCCCTGTTTTTACCGATGCCGTTCTGAAAAATACGGACAAACTTCAAATGATTGCACATGCAGCAGGCAGTGTTGCCGGGTTTATTACTGAAGCTGTCTATGAAAAAGGTATTAAAGTCTGCAGTGCCAATACTGTCATGGCCAAATACGTTGCAGAAGGTGTGCTTACTTATATGCTGGCATCATTACGAAACATCCCCGCATACGATCAGGCAATGAAAACCGGCGAATGGCCTACATTTGGCGGCTATGGCACCTTATACGACAGCAAAATAGGCTTGGTGGGTCTAGGAACCACCGGCGCATATCTGCTGGATCTCCTTGTGCCCTTCCACGTAGAAGTAAATCTGTACGATCCCTATATCACAGCAGAACAGGTCAAAAAATATAGCAATGTACGTCTGTGCCCACTGGATGAAGTTCTGAGCCAATCGGACATTATCTCAATACACGCTTCAAGAACGCCAGAAACGTTTCATATGCTTAATGAAAACAAACTTAAGCTGATTCGTGATGGCGCTTTGCTAATTAATACGGCCAGAGGCAGCCTCATTGATGAAACCGCATTAACAATAGAACTCGAAAAGAAAAGATTCAATGTGGTATTGGATGTCTATGAGGTTGAACCCCTGCCGGTTCAACATGCATTTCGAACAATGACAAACGCCTTATTGTTTCCCCATAAAGCAGCTGCGCCGGCCCGTGAGCAAATGACTTATGCCATGATTGAAGAAATTAAGAGATTTGTGGATGGCGAAAGCTTAAAATATGAGATACCGTTGGAAAAATTCAAGCTCATGACGAGATAGGATGGCTCAGATGCTGTATCTGAGAACGTGCAGTTTTTATGCATTTTTTGTGGCTGCCCAAACTAAAAGAATATGTTTAGATCAGAAAATGCACAGCACTTTCAGTATTCTTTGTGCCAGCACGCAAAGCTTTGCGTACACGGCTTGCCTGCCCGATTTGTTTTCGATAAGAATACCTTTTAGTTCATTCCCTTCCATAATGACATCACTAAACCATGTATGAAACAGAATGTGAACACCGGCTTCTTTCACCATCTTTAAAGCGATATATTTAAACTTCTCTGTATCAAATGCATAATTGTAGGATAAATCGCCCTTGGTATCGGAACGCGCTTCCGATTCATATGTATTTCTAGACTTGACAGCGCCTTTGATTTTTAGCAGTTCCAATATGAGTTCTTCGCCAATCCCTTTTGTCGTCTGAAGTCCGTTCGGTTTCAACTAATTGCGAAAGCCAACAATGTTCGCCATCAAAGATGCGGTTGCTGTGCCGCCGAAATAAGGGAAACGTTCGATAATTAAAGTATTTGCGCCATTGCGAGCCGATGCAATCGCAGCAGCCATACCGGCAACGCCGCCCTCAACGACCACCACATCATAGTTTCCAAAGATTTAACGTTCTTTCGCAGGTTCTTTATAAGTTGTCATATAGCCCCTTTCAAAACCTGGTGACTGGTGCCTTCAAATGTGTAAAAACTACATCATAATGATTCAGTGAGGGATTCATGGGTTCCCATTGAATTCATGTACCGCATCAATCATCGCAACGATATTTCCGGTCGGTGTCATCGCCTGCACATTATGAATGGCGCCAAAGATAAAGCCGCCGTCTTTGGAAAAAACATCGCACCTTTCCAGTACTTGTTCCCTCACCTCAGCCGGTGATCCAAACGGAAGCACTTGTTGTGTGTCAACACCACCGCCCCAGAAAGTCAAATCTTTTCCATATTTTTTCTTCAACAGCGTCGGATTCATACCGCTCGCCGAACATTGCACCGGATTGATGATGTCAAAGCCTGAGTCGATGAACAAGGACATGAAGGGCTCAACTGCCCCACAGCAGTGCTTGAATGTTTTCCATGACGTATTCGCATGAATCCAGTCATTGACTCTGCGGTAATAGGGTTTGTACAATTCAAGATAGGTGGCTGAAGAACAGAAAGTGCCGGTTTGTGTACCAAAATCCGTACCACAAACAAAGGCAGCATCGACATAAAGACCGACAGCATCGTTCAATTTTTTCAGATTTTTTATGGCAATGTCTGTCTGTTTTTCATAGATTTCATGCAAGAGGTTTTTTCGAATTGCTGTGGATACGTACCACTCTTCCACATCTCGAATGCCTTTCGGGTGCTTTAGTGACGTTCCGGGAACCAGTGCAATATCTCCCAGTCCTGTGCCGCCAAAGCTGGCAATAACAGCTCGTTTTGTTTCTGAAGCAGCTTGCAATGTTTTTTTGAAAAATGCAATCTCACTGTCCGTAACTTCCTTGAACTCCTCCAAGTTGTCCTCGGCCTTCAGTGCATCTTCATCAATTTCTTCCTGTCGGATAATCGCATCAAAGAACTGACCAGTTTTGGGCATACGGCCACTCGGGGGTATGCTCATATCCCCTTCCGGATAGATAAAGGTATTCCCCTTTGCGTCTTTTGTTGTGTTGAATTGACCAGGCACAAGCACTTCCAGTCCATTGTTCAATGTCCAGGGTTTCCAGTCTTCCGCCGGAAATCCAAAAAAAGTGCCGCTGCCATTACCAGCTTCAACATCAACACCTATGGCCATCTTCAAGTCTTCTTCAATCAGACCGAGCATTTGAAAAGGTTCATGCACTTTAACAGGTCTTTTCTCCAAACCGTAGTAGTCCCGCAGCGCCGCCACACAGGTTACATGCATGCCTGAAACATTGGTCCCGCCAAAGTCCAGCGGCACACTATCCGGCTGTTTATGGTTGAGTGCAGCTTGTACTCTTTGCTTTGATGTCATCATAAAATCCTTTCACTCATCCGTGTTGATTCTTGCGAAGAATAAGGCCAAAAGTGTTTAAAATGATTTCAAGACCATTTTATTCTGTCTCCCTCATGATTGCAAGTTGAGCGATGACATGAATGACCTCAATGGCATACAAAGCGACAACATAAATACAAAGGATAACTAAGCGCTATCCTAAAAAAAGCGATTTTCCTCCTAAGGTTTACTTGTCATAAAATCGCAATTCTGTTATCTATAAACACCAAAGTCATGGGCAGCCTGATACATGGCAATCACGTTTTCTACAGGAGAATTGTCCTGTATGCTATGTGTCGGTGCAAAATGATATCCGTAACCCTGCATCATAATATGGAGAGTCTCTTTGACAACTTCTACTGTTTCCTCTGCCGTTCCACTTGCTAAAGGACCTGCAGTAGAAATGCACCCACGGAAAGACAATCTGCCGCCAAATTTTTCTTTCAGATAGGAAGGGCTCATATTCGTCGCTTCGGGTTGCAATGTATCCACAGCGTTGATGCCCATTTCAATGAAGTCTTCATACGCCCAGCTCGAACTGCCGCAAGTATGTATGATGGTCGGAATTTTATATGATTTCGCGAGATCCACGAATTTCTGATGAATTGGACGCAAAACACTTCTATACATATCAAGACTGATCATGGGGGTATACTGTGTGCCGAGATCTTCCCCAAGCCACATAAAATCGATTTTCCCTTTGTTCTGTTCAAGTATCCGCTCCAGCATCCGAAGCTGAAAATCCATACGTTTGTTAACAAAAATCAATGTTGCCTCGTCTTCAATCATCAAATTGACCAGTGTGTCTTCCATACCCATAATTCTTCCTGTTGAATTGATGATATCCGGTACACCTGCATTCCCTAAATAAATTGCATAATCCTTGTTATGTGCAATTTGATCTTTCACCGCAGCATAATCAAAATAATCCGCGCTTGGTACCGGGAAATTCGCAATGGTTTCCGGGTCTGCTCCTGCAAGCGGAAAATCACAAAAATCGTGATACCCGCCAAATTTATTTTCGACCCAGCGCATCAGGAATCCATCAACCGGGCTACGTTCACGGCCTGGAACATCTTCGAAAAGTTTAGGCCCTATGTAAGGGGCGTGGATGCCGCGATAATCGACGCCAAGCGCTTGAAGCAACTGCTCATCCTCTCCGTTTTTTATCCCGAGTGCCTTTACAAGGTTGTTGTGTATGACGGGATTCGCTTCGTAACCTATGGTCACGCGATCGGTTTTCTCCAGTTGAAAGGTTTTCAGAACTCTTTCCCTGGCCGTCATCGTTTCATTTGCTTTTTTTATTGTTTTCATACTTCCTCCTTTAATAAAGTTTAACTCCTTCGTTTTTCTTTTTTTTTTCACAAGTTTTCACATTGAAGTATTGAACTTTTTATAGCATACCTGATAAAAATATCTCCTATATAAAACATTCAGCCTTTGTCTATATTCACCATAATTCTCATTTTTAATACTCTTTTTTTCGCTCAAAAATTTTTAAGCGGAAAAAATTTTCATAGTAAACCATCATAATGCTTATTTATGCCATAGGTATCTCCGGTCTTATACATTGCCAATGCATTTTCTGATGGAATAGCATCTATAAAGGTATTGCAGGTACTTAATATAAATCCACCGCCAGGCGCTGCAATGTCAATTGTCCATTTAACGACATCTTCCACTTCTTTCGGTGTAGCAAATGTCATGACATAATCTAAGTCTATATTTCCCATCAAGCAAAGAACATCACCATAATCCTTCTTGATCTGTGCGATATCCATGCTGGCTGAGGGTTGTAAAGACTGTATGCCATCAAAGCCTGCTTCTACTATTTTGTCCATAACTTTTCGTAAGTCTCCATCAGAATGGAATACGATCGGAACATTCTTATGTTTTTTAATTTCCTTTACGACATACGAATAAAAAGGAAACACTATTTCTTCCATAATATGAGGAGGGAGAAGTGTTCCTGAGTTAAAAGCGATATCATCGGCAAAGAAAATGGCATCAGCACCACTGTTTAAAAACAGCTTTGCCTTGGCTATTTCAAATTCCATAACCTTTTCTCCAATGCTCCTCATTTCTTTCGTATTTGTAAGACAATAAACCAAATAATCTTCCATTGGAAACATTTCATCCAGCATGCTCACGGGTCCCCCAATCTGACCCATAACAAACAAATCTGTATTTTTACTGAAATCAGAAATTATTTTTCCCGAAACTTTTTTGATATCCGGCATTTTATATTTTTCAGCATCTTCAATATCCTCAATTGGCGGTTTTATGATATGTTTGCTTTTACCATTGAAGACAAAGTCATAGCCGTAAAGACTATGGCATATCTTATTCCCTTTTTCATCTGCCCCAATTTCCTCTGACGGCCAGTCTCCCAGGTTGATAAGATCAATATTCAGTAATTCCCTGACTTCTTTATCTCTTTCATAGTGTTGATAATCTAAAGGATAGTTTTTCTTTAGCAGTCTATTTGCAAGAGAACCTTCAATCCAGACCTCCCCTTTGGGAATGCGATCTGCTTCTTTATGTGAGAAGGCACTTAAAACTCTTTCCTTTTTCGTCATCACTTCATTCCTCCATTCCCGCTCAGTTGTAATAGCCCATTTTTTCCCTAACACCCAGCATCAGCAGATAGTTTTCCAAGGGCACTCCCTCAAAAATAGAATTGCAGCTCGAATAAATATAACAGCCATCAGGCATTCCAAATTTTAGTGAATACTCAGAACTTTCAATAATTTCCTTCTCAGATCCCATTTGCAAGTGAGCAACATTCACATTTCCCATAAGACATATCCGGGTACCGAATTTTTGCTTTACTTCTTTGATATCAACTAAAGCAATAGGGTCTATTGATTGTATTGCATGAGGACCAGCATCAACAAGCATATCCATAATCGGTAATATATTCCCATCTGTGTGTTTAATAACATATGCTCCAGCAAACTTCAAAGCTTCCGTCTGTTTTTTCAAAAATGGGTATATAAATTTTTCAAATTGCATTGGAGAAAGAAAAGGTCCACTGTTAAAACAGTAATCTGAGCAGTTATACATTATTTCAGCACCAGCATCAATCATCCTTTTCATGATTTCAATCGCCCACATTACACGCTTATCAGCTTCTTCCAGCTTTTCATCTGCTCTGTCAACAAGATCATACACAAAACCAAGAAAATCATTTCCATCAGGTATGGAAAAGGTTCCATCAATCCCCATTGCCACCATTATTGTGTTGCCAGCCATTTCTCTTACCATTCGGATCACTTTTAATTCATCTTCAATTTCAGGATAGCTCCATGGAGGAATATACCCGGGACTACATTCTATTGCAGGCGGATGAACTGTGATTGCAGAATAGTCCAATTTTAATGCTGTTTCAATATATAGTTCTGCGTTATTCCTAAGCGCCGCATCCTTATCTCTTCCTTGTAATTTTCCCAATTCTTTTCCAAGGATCAAGCTTTTCCCCAATAATTCCTTATGCAGTTGAAAATCTATTTCCATTGTCGGAACCTTGTCAGGCTTTTTCAAATTTAGAGCAGCAATCAACCTTTCTCGTGGTGTCATATTTATAGCCATACCCTTTCTCTTTGCGCAGGCACAAAACCTTCTGAAAATGCGGTGCATTTTCAGATTTATACCCCATGCATCCTAGTCGAGTTTGCACAAAACCTGCTGAAAATGCTGCGCATTTTCAGATTTATACCCCATGCGTCCTAGTCGAGTTTGCACAAAACCTTCTGAAAATGCTGCACATTTTCAGATTTAACACCTCTCTTATTTTTTCGCCTCTTCAATCATTGCTATAATATTGTCTTCAGGCGTTTCCCTTCCAACCTGATCCCCCGTGCCTATAATCAATCTGTTTGATCCCTTAAAAGCTTCTTTAATCTCTCTCACTTCACGTCTTACATCGCTGACGCTTCCCCTGATTAAAGTTTCAACAGTGTGCACATTTCCATTCATAGTAACCTTATCTTGCAGGAGTTCCCTAACTTTTTTAAGTCCTTCCAATCCATCAACATCACCGCCTGGTCCTCTTTCAAAAGGGCAAACGCAATCTATTCCTATCTCAGCAAAGTCAGAGACAGTTTCCATAGATCTTCCATGAAAATGAATATGTAATAGCTTACCTTGCTTGTGGATTTCATCGGCCATCGCTTTTATGTATGGCTTATCCCACTGTCGCCACATTTTAGGCCCCAATAGAGAATTGCATGAATATGAGCAACCTATCACAAAGGATTCAAATGAAGTATTCTCGCATACTTTTCGTATAAAATTCTTCTGGTATTCCATGTACCGTTGCCTATATGTTTCAAGAATTTCTCTCTCTTCGCTTATAAAATACATGACAGCTTTTTCAAACCCAATAGCTTCAGCGATAAAATCAAAAAACGGTGTTCCCATCCACATTTCCAATAGGTAATCCTCACCCACTTCTTTATGGGCTGTATTGACCTGATTGAAGTCAAAAATATTATCTGCAGATAAAAGCATGTCGATACCATCCCGCAGCTGATTTTCATTCTTTGCAATGTGTTGTTCTACCCAGGACGGTTCCTTTAAATCGTATATCTTAGCCGACTCAAATTCCATGCCTTTGAAGTTTATAAGGGTCGTATCCCTATATTGGTTTTCATTCATTTTCTCTAATTTTGAATGTTTCTTTAAGTTTTGATTTACTATTTCCGGGAAGGCTGCACCCCAACCTTCTGTCCCATACTTCGAAAAGGTGGTTTTTAAGGCTTGCCAAAAGGGTATTTCTCTTTCAAATTCCAACATGCTGACGCCCAACACCCTGGCGGGAAAAAGATACCAAAACTCAGGTGCCACCGGCCATCTGTCTGAGGCTATCCCCTTATATGCATTGAGCATCCGTTGCTTTGGGGTATAAATAAGCATCCTTCTCCCCTTTATTGTCTTCGTCAGTAATTCTGAAAATACGCAGCATTTTCAGCAAGTTTTGTGCGAACTCAACGAGGACGCATGGGGCATATATTCTTATATTTTTTTCATATTCCGCATTCATTTCTATTTGTGACAGTATAAATCGACCCTTGCCGAATGGCTTTTCAATTAAATAAGGCTTCTCTTCCTTTTTATTTCTCTTATTTATATCGACCAATGCAATTCTCGCATATTCATCTGCACAGCTTCTTACGTAGTAGTCAACCCAGGGGGTTCCTTCCACACTGACCATCAGATTCGTGGCGTCCTCCACTTCTATCGTGTTTTTACTGATAAAAGCGTTTACAACTTGCCTTGGTGAGAAGTTGACCTTTTCAAAACGGAAAGTGTCACAAATCGATACTCCTTTCGTCAACCAATGATCCGTTGTTTCTTGAGTTGATACACCGGCTTACTTTCTATTTTCACCTTGCGCTGAAAGAGCTGCAGTACTATTTGCATAACTGCCTATGATAAGCAAATCGCAATTTCTGACCGTTTGTCGCTTATCGGCGGTCTCAAGGATAACGCACAAATCAATATCATTCCCTTTGCACAAGAGCCGAATAGGATAATATCTGCTGGCTGATATCTATCGACAATCTGACTTTTTATGTTTTCTATTTCAGTACTGTAAGGACGCATAAACCACCCTTTTTCTCAATAATGCATGGCCTACTCAATTGTAAACATCGTACGAAGTGGTTTCTGACCGCCAACTTTTTTTGAGTACAAAACATAACCTATTTAATACCCATTATAGCTGACCATTCAGGCGCTGTCGAACGACCCGGGTCTATTCCACTGTCACAGACTTTATCCACGTGCTTGTCTTACATACATTGGCATCTACACTACCCTACTCCACCGTCACCGATTTCGCCAGATTACGGGGCTTATCCACGTCATTTCCTCGCATCACAGAGACGTAATAGGCAAAGAGCTGCATCGGTGTTACGGCCAGAATCGGTGAAAAAGCTGCGTCCACATCTGGAATGGTGATAACAGTGTCAGCAACACGTGAAACGGCTGCAGCCATTTTTTCTGTGGTGATGGCCATGACAACGGCACCCCTGGCCTTCACTTCCCGAATGTTGCTAATCATCTTTTCCAGGAGAGCATCCTGTGTTACCGGACAGATCACCAGTGTGCCTTCTTCAATCAGGGCAATGGTGCCGTGCTTCAGCTCTCCGCCAGCATAAGCTTCAGAGTGAACATAGGAAATTTCTTTCAGTTTTAAGGAACCTTCCATACTCAGTGCGTAATCCAAACCACGACCAATAAAGAAAACACTTTGGGCATTGAAATGCTCTGCAGCAAAGCGCTGTATGGTTTCTTTGTTTTGCAGTACTGTAGCCAAGGATTCTGGCATCCCCAGCAAAGCCTTGGTAGCCTGAGCCATGGCATCTGCATCCATGCGGTTCAAACGATAGGCAAAGTCGCAGGCAATCAGATACAAGGCGGAAAGTTGTGTATTGTAAGCTTTTGTCGAGGCAACAGCTATTTCGGGACCTGCCCAGGTGTAGAGGACCGCATCGGCTTCTCTGGCAATGGAACTGCCCACTACATTCACAACGGCCAGTACTTTTGCTCCTTTACGCCTGGCTTCCCGCAAGGCCATCAGGGTATCCAGCGTTTCGCCGGACTGGCTGACCACAATGGCCAGATGCTTATCGGTGACAATGGGGTCCCGGTAGCGGAATTCGGAGGCCACCTCAATATCCACAGGAATTCTGGCCATTTTTTCAATAGCGTATTTTCCAACCATGCCTGCATGATAAGCCGTACCACAGGCAATAATATGTATTTTTTCAATGCCTTGGAGCATTTCGGTGCTAAGGACAGGCAGCTGCAAGTCAATGACGCCATTCTTAATGCGTGGGCTTATGGTCGCGCGAACCACCTGCGGTTCTTCACTCATTTCCTTCATCATGAAATGCTCAAATCCACCTTTTTCAGCCGACGCTACATCCCAATCCACATGAAAAACAGGGCGTTCCACCGATTCCCCCAATAAGTTGAACAGTTCCACTTTTTCTCGGGTCACACGAACCACTTCTTTGTCTTCAATAATCAGTATTTCACGGGTATACTCCAAAATGGCCGGAATATCCGAGGCGATATAGTTCTCCCCTTTTCCCAAACCGACAATAAGAGGGCTGTCTTTGCGTGCAGCAAGGAACATGTCCGGATCATCCACACACATTACGCCTAAGGCATAGGCACCTTCCAATTCATTGAGTGTTGTCAGGAAAGCAGCCATGATGTCATTTCTATAATGGTATTCTATGAGGTGCGCAATAACTTCTGTGTCTGTTTCCGACTGGAAAACAACACCTTTATCTTCTAAAAATTCTTTGATCATAGTGTAGTTTTCAATAATGCCGTTGTGTACAACAACGATTTTTCCGGATTGGCTTAGGTGCGGGTGGGAGTTCACATCGTTTGGTTCACCATGGGTAGCCCAGCGGGTATGGCCGATACCTATGGTGCTGTCAAGGGTCATATCGCCAATTTTGGCTTCGAGGGCATCCAGACGACCCCGTGTTTTAATCACATCCAGTTTATTGTCCTTGAACACCGCAATACCAGCGGAGTCATAGCCACGATACTCCAATTTTCGAAGGCCGTTCACAAGCAGTTTTGCTGCATTTTTTTGTCCGATATATCCTACAATTCCACACATAATTTTTCTTCCTTTCACTTTTCATCGTTATTGAAATTTTTTAGTACTTAGCCCATACATTTCATATGTTTCAGGCGTTTTTAAGTACCTCATTTAGATCATTCAAGTGATTTCCAGCACTTCGCCTACAACATCACAAATGTTTAGGTATTTTATGGACTTCATCTACATCGTTTCAAGCATTTTAAAACGCTGAACCTGCAAAACATTTGGTGGATTATCATTTACACTTCGCCATTCAAGTTGTTTTTCATCGTTTGCGCAGCGCTGTCACAGGCGTTACTCACCTTACCAAAAAAAACAAATTTTTATCTGTATGCACATAAAATACACATAGCAGAAACAGGACGCCTTTGCATCCGTACAGTGAATAAACGTGTCAACTGATTGCGCTGCAATCATTGGATGATTCTATATACTTTAAATGGGGTGAATTTACAGAACCACGGGTCACATTTTCTGTCTCAGATGTTGCCATCTGGATTTGTTATGCCTTTACGATGGTGGTACACCGGAGGGTTTCCGCCGAATCATCGATAACCTCCCTCTCCTCGTCAACTCATGCTGTTTATTCACAGCCGGAGTGCTGGCGCTTTTTATCCGTCTATGCTACAAGGCTCCTTCCTTGACGGTTTTCTGTAAAAACAGAATATATAATCCGTATGGTTGTTTCCAAAAAATAGACTTCTGTGCCATAATTGTGGAAAAAACACAATACTGATTACCAATATTCTACAACAAAAAGCAATCCATTGCAATTCATTTGTGGCGCATTGGCTGACCAGACTGCTTGCAACGCTTGCATCATTTGAACTGACAGCTTTGTCAATTTTTTTAGTTCGCATTATTCGTCATATCTATTTTTTGAAGAGTACTCGATTCTTTTTGTTCGCCTAATTCGTCATGTCTATTTTTAAGGAATATTATTCGTCATATCTATTTTTTTGAAGAGTACTCGATTCTTTTTGTTCGCCTAATTCGTCATAACTATTTTTTAGGAATATTAGATTTTTCTATATTGGCACCGTTTGCATCTTCTGTCTGCGCCATTTCTGCCATGTGCTGTCGGGCTTCCGGGCTTAGCACGTCACCAAGAGGATGTTTGTCTATGCCCTGCCGTTTCAGATTCTCCTGCTGCATTTTTTCGTTTGCCGCATCAATCTCCGCCGCAAGTTCTCTGGCAGAAAGCAGTGCACTGCCCGCTCCCCGAACAATCATCTGCTGCATCCCGTCCGATGTTGCCACGGTAATGTGATATTTATCCCTGTTCACATGGGCAAAACGTTCTATATACTGGTCTGCGGTTTGTGCCTCCCGGGTATAAACCACATGGATATTCGCATAATCCGTCACTTCTTCTCGATGTCCCTGGACACGGTAGGCATCGAACACAACGATGATGTGGCCTTTTCGGATGCCGCGATAATTGCTCAAAATATCCAGCAGTTTTGTTCTGGCACTGTCCATATTGGTTTCGACCAGAACTTCTAATACTGGCCAGGCGTGGATAATATTGTAGCCATCCACCAGGAGATATTCTTCATCAGTTTCCTTATGTCTGTTGACATAGGCGACCGGTTCAAAACGCTTTTCAACGGCCATGATCCGTTTTTTCCAAACCGTTCTTTTTCCCCGGTTCGCATAGTGTGTCTGCGTAAGAATGCGATCAATCTCTTCCAAACTAATGGAATGGTCCATGGAAGGAACCGCCTGTATTTTTTTCTTTTCACGTCTTGGTTCACCTTCTTTTTGAAGAAAGCTGTCCAAGTGCATGTAGTCTTTCACTTCACCCCAGTCCACTGAAAAACTTGTGCCATGTGCACAAAAGACTGAACCGCTAGGATTTATCGGGTCTTTATCCGCATCATATCCGGTGCGTTCAATGATTTCGCTCGCATTATGGCAGGGTGCATAGCCTTGGATACTGTAAAATAGCCTGCCAAGACCCTTTGTATAGGCCGTCACCTGCTTTTGATAGTTTTTCATCGTCACAACCGGGGCCGATCCCGTCAAGAAGGCTATTTCACCATGTACATGGGACAAAATGCACGTGCCATGCATGTTTTCAATATCATTGATGGCCCTGCCAACCATTTTATCAGGAACTTCCAGTGTGAACGCATAATAGGGTTCCAGCAGTACGGATTCTGCTTCTTTCAAACCCTGACGCACCGCACGATAGGTCGCTTCCCTAAAGTCTCCACCCTGTGTGTGCTTATTGTGCGACTTTCCTGAAACCAGCGTTATTTTCATGTCGGTGACCGGCACGCCTGTCAAGACCCCCTTATGCGTTCTTTCGGCCAAATGCGTCAAAACCAAGCGTTGCCAGCTTTTTCCGAGCACTTCCTCACTGCAATCCGTCGCAAAAATCAGACCGCTGCCTGCATCACCCGGTTCCAACAGCAGATGGACCTCCGCATAATGCCGCAAAGGTTCAAAGTGGCCAACCCCTTCCACCACATTGGTGATGGTCTCTTTATAGACAATGTTACCGGCGTCAAATGCCACGGCAACACCAAAACGGCTTTGAATCCGGTTTTGCAGAACTTCTATCTGCACTTCGCCCATCATTTGTACATGAATTTCCTGCAATGCCTCATCCCAGACAATATGCAGTTCCGGTTCTTCTTCGGCCATCAGGCGCAGTTTTGGCAGAAAGGCACGGGCATCACAGTCTTCCGGCAAAATAATCTGATAGGACAGGACAGGTTCCAACAAAGGCGCAGCCGAAGATGGTTCTATTCCCAAACCCTCTCCAGCTCTGGTTTTACTGAGTCCAGTCACAGCACATACCGTGCCGGCCGCCACGGACCCCATGGCATCGTATTTTACACCGGAATAAACCCGGATCTGTGTCACTTTTTCAGCCCAGATTGGGTTTTTGTGAATATCTTCGACGAGATCCCTCTGCCCGTTCTGTAACTTCGGTTCCTTGTGTTCTTTCTTTTCCCGCACGTTCTGGTACATCTGGTCGTTCTGTCCCCTTTGTCCGTTCTGTAACCTCTGGTCATTCTGTGCCTTTTGTCCGTTCTGGTACTTCTGGTCGTTCTGTTCCCTTTGTCCGTTCAGTGACTTCTGGTCGTTCTGTTCCTTAAGCGCCCTCTGATCCTTCTCTTCCTTCTGTTCATGCTGTCCCTGATTCGTCAACAAGTCCCGCACTTTCAGTTTTCCACCCGTCAGCTTCATATGTGTCAGTCGGTTTCCCTGATCATCCCTCGTAATCTTGAACACTTTCGCACCAAAGGATTCAGGGTAGTTTGGGGGCAAAGCATAAGTCGCGATACCCTGCATAAAGGGTTCAATCCCCTCTAGTTTCAATGCCGAACCGAAAAAGCAGGGGAATACTTTTCGTTCTTTCACCGCTTTTTGTATCAAAGGAGTTTCAACCTGCCCGGTCTCCAAATAAGCATCCATGGTGGCTTCGTCACACATGGCCAGTGCATCATAGAAAGCTTCCGTATGCCCATCATCAAATGCAATACAGCCATCCCCTACTCGGATTTTCAGTTCATGTACCAATTTTTCTTTATCCGTCCCGATTTGATCCATCTTGTTGACGAATATAAAAACAGGTAGCTGGACTTTCTCGAACAAGCGCCACAGTGTTCTGGTATGGCCTTGCACCCCATCTGCGCCGCTGATCACCAGAACAGCATAGTCCAGCACCTGCAGCGTTCTTTCCATTTCAGCAGAGAAGTCCACATGTCCCGGTGTATCCAGCAACGTGATTCGGGTATCTGCGATATCGAAGATGGCCTGTTTCGAAAATATGGTAATACCTCTCGCCCGCTCCAGCTCAAAATTATCCAGATAGGCATCTTGTTTGTCCACCCGACCCAGCTTAGTAATTTTTCCACTCAAAAAAAGAAGGCCTTCCGACAGTGTCGTCTTGCCTGCATCTACGTGTGCCAATATGCCAATAACCAAATTTTTCATATCAATTGATGATTCCCT
>JBBRWP010000025.1:0-20895 GCA_038249175.1 Acetivibrionales bacterium | reverse complement strand
TAAAGAGAGTATCCAGCCTTTCAAGAAAAGCCGCGGGAAATCGGACGGATGAACAGGTCATGGCCGCAAATTTTCACACGGTTTTTCTGGTGATGTCACTGAACCACGACTTTAATGTGAAGCGGATGGAACGCTACCTGGCAACAGCCTGGGAAAGCGGCGGTGTCCCAGTCGTTGTTTTGACCAAAAAAGACCTTTGTCCGGATGCGGAAGCTATGATACAAGAGGCGGAACTGTATGCGCCGGGGGTATCTGTTGTTGCCGTTTCTGCCTTGACAGGTGAAGGGATGTCGGCGCTAGATCCGTGGCTTGTTCCTGGCCAGACAGTGGCGGTTGCAGGTTCATCCGGGGTTGGGAAATCTACCCTGCTCAACGCTTTGGCCGGGCAGGAAGTGGCGGCGGTTTCCGGTATTCGGGCGGGTGACGACAGAGGAATGCACACCACTACCCACCGCGCATTGTACCGACTACCGTCGGGCGCTTTGCTGCTTGATATGCCGGGGATACGGGAACTGCAGTTATGGGATGTTGCGGACGGATTGGCAGAAACTTTTTCGGAAATTGAATCTTTGTCTGCTACCTGCCGATTTACCGATTGCAGGCATCAGAACGAACCCGGCTGTGCGGTGCGAAAAGCCATTACTGATGGTACTTTGACAGAAGAACGGCTAATCAGCTACCAAAAGCTTGGAAAAGAACAACGTTTTATAGAGGCCAAACAGGATGCCGCATTGCGGTTACAGGAAAAAAACAAATGGAAGACCATTACAAAACAGAGCAGGGCCGGCAAGGTTAAGTAAATTGTATACAAAAACCAGAATCACAGGTAAAATAGACGTATAAACACATATGAACTTTTGCTAACCTTGGCCGGCCATTGCTCTGCGAGTAAAGGCTGGTTCTTGTAAAAAGATGAATAACCGAATGGCTAAGGCCAGTCCTTGTTCTAAGAACAAAGTCCAGACACGAAGGATTAGACCTTGCGCCATGACCAAAGACCGGGTCAACTTTTGCAACAGGCTAAACGACATCATAACTAAAGGACAACAATGGCAAGACAACAAAAACATTCTGCAGCAATAGCGGATGAAACGGCAGATTCAACGCGACAAACCCCCATCGGTTCGGAGTATGGTATGAAAACGCCGCTGATTTCTGAACGCTTTCTGAAGCTGTGTCAAAAAAGGCAACAGCAGCTTTCATCCGAGCATTATCCCTTTGTCCGTAGTGCGCTGGCTCGCATTCCGCTGGCTTTGCTGTTTGGCCTCCTCTCGGCCATAGCCGGGTGGCTGCTGTTTCCGGGAGAAAACACAGTGACCGCCATCGCCATTTCTGTTGGCAGTAGTTTCGCTGTTTGGGCGCTTTCTTTGCTGTATCCGCAACGGAAAATGTGGTCTGTTTTTCTGTGGATCAGCGGACCGCTATTTTCTTACCTGCTCACGGAAATCCTTATCGGCAATATTCGGTTCAACCCATCTGTTCTTTACCTGTCGGACATACAGTCTATGTTGAACCTGTCCTGGTACTACCTGATAGCGGCACTTTTGTATGCTGTGACCGGACGGGTATGGCTTTCTGCAGGTATTGGTACTTTACTTGGGTGGGCATGGGGAAATTTTAATGCCTATGTTTTTTTATTTCGGGGTCGTATTCTGTTTCCGGCCGACGTTCATGCCTTTCGCACAGCGGTACAAATGACGTCGGACTATGACTGGACGCCTTCTTTCCTACAGGTGCTTTCGTGCGGCTGGCTCCTGCTTTTCCTTATTTCGCTTAAACTTTCTACACCAAAACATCTCAAAATATCAGGCAATGATTACTGGAATACAGGGGAGAAGAAATCTTTTAAACAGCGCATCATGGTACCGCTTTCCAAAATGCGCAGGAAGAAAGCAAACCTCATCTACCGTGCATCCATCGTAGCTGTTGGTGCGCTGAGTCTCTACGTATTTTTTGCGACGCCGCTTGTTGCTACGTTGGGGGTACAGCCTTCTCAGTGGTTCACCCAGCAAAACGGTGTACTGCTGAATTTTATGATCAACTTAAAAAACAGTCAGGTCACAAAACCGGCCAATTACGCTTCTGTTGTCCTATCCATGAAAGAAAAAAATGCGCAAACCCAGACGGTCAAGCCGGTTCAACCCATAGCAGACAGCAGTAAGAAACCCAATCTCATTGTGGTTATGAACGAAGCCTTCTCAGATCTGAGCGTCCTTGGCAATATTAAGACAAACGCAGATCCAATGCCCTATTTTCATAGCCATACCGACAACACCATACAAGGAAATGCGTATTCTTCGGTTATTGGGGGCAATACCGCTAATTCAGAATATGAGTTCCTGACCGGCAATACCATGGCCTTTCTTCCAGCTGGTATGGTTTCCTATCAAATTTATACATCCCCCGGAGACTATTCACTGACAGGGCAGTTGAACACCTATGGGTACAAAACTATTGCCATGCATCCCTATGAAAGCACCGGGTGGAACCGGGTGCAGGTGTACAGCAACTATGGTTTTTCAGAAGTGCATTTTATTGAGGACTTCGAGAACAAACAGTACGTGCGCAACTATGTCAGTGATCGGAGTAATTATCAGGAATTGATACGGCGTTTTGACGGCTTTCGCGCGCAGGATGCGGAAACCCCGTTGTTTTTCTTGAATGTGACCATGCAAAACCATGGCAGCTACCATCAAACATGGGACCGTTTAAACCACAGCATACACATTGCAGAAGATGGATACACGTTGGAAAGTGATGCCGACGGGGATAACGCAGAAGCAAACCAGTACCTCTCCCTGATCAAAGAAAGTGACAATGCCTACAAGATGCTGATTGAACACTTTGAAAAAGTGGCAGAACCCACAATCATTCTTTTTTTTGGTGATCATCAGCCCAAACTGGGTGACGATTTTTACAAACGTATCTTTGGTAAGGTGCCCGAGAAATTCAATGTAGCAGAAACAGAAAAGATGTATACGGTTCCCTTTGCGCTTTGGGCGAACTATGACATTCCAGAAGCACAAAATGTGGAGATATCCATGAATTATCTATCGTCGCTGTTACTTGAAAACGCAGACCTGCCGCTGACAAAATACCAGCAATTCCTGTCCGAAATGCACGAAGCGGTTCCTGTCATCAACAGCATGGGCATGTGCGGTGAAGATGGGGTTTTTGTGACCAATGAAAAGTCGCTAAAGGAAAAAGAAAAGGGCTATGTAAACCAATACCGCGCTTATCAGTACAATGGTATTTTTGATAAAAAGAATCGGGTGGAAGGGTTTTATAAGGTAGGAGAAGCCGGGGAGCAATAAGGGTGTTTATACGTGATGCTGTTATTGGTGCATGATGTGTATAGCTTTAAGCAGAAATATAGAAAATAGAAAACCCTTGTATGATGCCATTTTTTAACTCTTGATTTACTTTAAGCAGAAATATAGAAAATAGAAAACCCGTATACCACTACAGCATGAGTTTGAATAATTCATTTTTATGATCCTTTATTTATGCGGATTTACAACAAGTCAGAATTTTCAAAAATGGTGCTAGACTTAGCTTAAATATCGAAGTCACGCTGTAGTGATACAAACTAAGCTTGGGCATACGCAAACTGCATTATGGGAATAAGGCATCCGCGCTTTTCACACCATACAGCACACTGTTTTTACCGCCGCAGCCCGGCATTTTTGTGAGGGTAAAACCCGCTGCACGCAAGGCGTCTTTCACGGAACCGGCAACAGTAAAGGTGGAACAGGTTCCGCCAGCCTTTGTTTTTTGGCCAATAGCAGAGAGCAGTGCCGGTCGCCAGATTTCCGGGTTCTTCTTTGGTCCGTGGCCATCCAGGAACCAGACATCGCAAGGGTTTTCCAATGCATTCACCATCTCCAGAGCTTCGCCGATGTACAGCCGAAGGCGTATCTTTCCAAAAGGCTGGACAATATCTGCGCAGTGCCAGCCCTTTTTTTCAATATCCATTTCAGCATAAGCTAAAAGCACGGTGTCCCTTTCGATTGCAACTCGGTCGCCAAAGGTGAGGAGAATGTCCCCCATCCGTTGTGCTGACATGGGGAATAACTCCACGCTTTGATAAATAAGGTCGATGTTTTCTATATTATGATTTTTCAGGTATTCCAAAAGTGCAACAAGGTTACGACCTGCGCCAAAGCCGGTTTCACCGATGATAAAGGGCTCATTATTTGCATGAAAGCCGGTTTCGTCGATGATAAAGGGATTACTGTCTGCGCCAAAGCCGGTTTCACCGATGATAAAGGGATTACTGTCTGCGCCAAAGCCGGTTTCACCGATGATAAAGGGCTCATTATTTGCATGAAAGCCGGTTTCGTCGATGATAAAGGGATTACTGTCTGCGCCAAAGCCGGTTTCGCCAACAAAAAAAGGTTCGTCCTCAACGCTTTTTCTGGCCATCCGTTCCAGGATGTGGTTGTTATCAAAGTATATCTGCTGCGCTTCATCCAAGGCGTTCACCACATCGAAATAACGGTCATCAAAGTGTTCGTTCAATAAATAAGACGGAATATCCATGGTTAACCTCTTTCATATGGCCGGAATGGCTTTTATGTCCACCTTTAATGCGAGGCGTCATCATTTGGATAGCAATCAATCCTCGATTTACAGGCTTTGAAGTATTTGTAATACAGCTTAACATGAAATAATGGCTCAGACGCACGATAGCGTGAGTAAAAATTCAAACCATTTTATGTCATATACCCGGCCAATCCCTCAAACAGCGACGTTGGTACACCAAGACTGTGAATATCCAGTACATGCATGGCACGGGTTGCGGCCACGTACAAAAGCTTCGCATCCATCAAACTGTCGGAATACCGGTCAGCCGAAGCATCGGCAATAATAACGGCATCAAACTCCAGTCCCTTGGAAAGATGGGCTGGCACCACCATCACGCCGCCGCTGTATTCGCCCTCTGTGCCGCTGATCAGGTGAATTTGTGGCAGGCTGCGGTGCAGACAGCTGTAAATTTCCTGACATTCCGCCACGGTTTTTCCGATCACCGCCAGCAGCTTCATTCCCTTATCCAGCCATTCCTGCAAACGTGCGCCCATGTGGGCACAGTGTTCTTTCATGGCATAATCTTCCGGATGAACCTGCAGGACCACCGGTTCACCATATCGTATCACCGGTTTTGCCTGTGGCACCCCGGGAATGGCCATCTTTTTGGAGATGAGGTTGGCAGCATCCATAATTTCCACCGTGGTGCGGTAGCTCTGCTCCAGTGTGAGAACTTTACTCTTCCGGTCGCCAAATACGCCTTCCTGGATTTCTTCCCAATTGGACAGGCTGCGGTAGGAGTGGATGCCCTGACAAAGGTCGCCCAAAATGGTAAAAGAGCTGTCCGGAATAATGCGCTTCACCACATCCAACTGAAAAGCGCTGAAATCCTGGGCTTCATCAATAACGATATGGCGAACCGGTATTTTTTCATCCAGACCGTGGATACGGTAGCGCAGGTGTATCAGCGCGGCAAGGTCTTCCTGTTCTATCTTCTTTTCAGCCAATACCCTGGCGGACCACTCGGCCACAAAGGCTTCTTCGGGGCTTTGTGCCCTTTCCTTCAGCCAGGCAATAAACTGCACATAAAAATCGAAGGCGGTCGGTTTCGTAATGCCGGAGAGGTAACTGCGTATAGCACCGGCAATTTCTTTGTTGATATGGTGCAATTGGCTGTCTCTTTCGTCATAAAGGCCGCGAATTTCAATGCGCATCGCAGCATCGGCCACATCCAGTACTTTTTTTTGTGCAGTATTGGCTTTTTCTGCCTGACGCACGGCTGACGCAACCGTCTGCGCACCGGATTCACCAGCTTCTGTAATCTTTTTTTCAGACTGTTTAGAGACTTCGGTTACTTTATCTGCCTGCTTTGCAGCCAGTTGTTGCATATCTGCGGCGCTTTTTTTTTGTTTTTCTGCTTCTTTCAGCAGAAGAACGGCTTCCTGCTTGGCTACTGCCACTGCCGCGATCGCGCTTTGCTCCGCGCATTTTTGCATGCCCTCTGCCTTCATTTCAGCTTCTTTGATAGCTTCAAGACCGGTCTGCTTCACGGCGTCTGTCCGGTCAAGACCTTCCTGATGCCCATCAATCAGCGCATTCACATGTTCGGTGCATTTTCGCTCTATTTTGGCAGCGATGCTGTTTTTCCGCCGTTTGCCCATGTTCACCATGTGCTTTTTCACTTCGTCCAGACGGTTTTTCACCGGCCAGCGGCGGTAGGCAACGGTAAAGAGTTCGTTCAGTTCCCGGCGGGTCATCAGCAGTTCATCAAAGACCACCAGGTCTTCCTTCGGGAGCATTTTTTCTTCAGTTTCGTCCATAAAGCTGTCCAGCAGAGTTTTGTAGGCGGTCGATGCTTTTAAGCGGGAGGCTTCAGCCAGCTGCCTTGCCCAAACCGGGTCTTTATTTTCAGCAATGACCATGAGCTTTTCGTTCGGGTCCCGCAGTTTGAACCGCTTGCCAATCAGGTCCATGGCAAAGTCTTCAAAGGTGGTCTGACGCACACGGTCCACGCCCAGCTCGGGCAAAATTTCAGAAATATAGTTTAGAAAGAGGGTGTTCGGTGCAATAATCATGAAGTTTTCAGGCTGAAAAGTCTTTTCATGCGTGTAAACAAGGTAGGCAATACGGTGCAGGGCAATGGTCGTTTTCCCACTGCCGGCCGCGCCCTGCACAATCAGCGGGGTCCACATATCCGCACGGATAATGCGGTTTTGCTCGGCCTGTATGGTGGAAACAATGTCTTTAAGCCGGGTGTCAGCGCTTGCGCCCAGGTAAGACTGTAAAAAGGTATCGTTGGTGGTGATGTCGATATCAAAGAGGTTTTCAAGTTTTCCCTTGTCTATGGTATATTGACGCTTTAATGACATCTGCCCTTTTATATCCCCGCGTGGGGCCAGATAATGGGCATCCCCCAGGCGTTCTTCATAGTAGAGGGAGGCGATGGGTGAACGCCAGTCAATGATGACAGGCTTCATATCCTCTTCGCGAATCAGCACCATTTTACCGATATAAATGGGCTGCAAAATGTCCGTTCCATCTTCAATAAAGTCAATCCGCGCAAAGTAAGGTTTGGAAGAGGCTTCTAATAAATTTCGAAGTTTCAGCTCCAAAGAGCCCTGAATCAGGAGGTTCACCGACAGGTCTACATAGTCGATGGAACTGTCCGGATCGCCGGTTTCGGTGAGGCGCTGTACTTCACTATCAATATTTTTCTTCGAAGCGTTGGAATCTTTCAAGGCATGGGCAACAAGACTGAGGGTGTTGTTGAGATGTGCCTCTTCGCGCACCCAGTCTGGATGCTGCAAAGGCTTTGTTTTTTCAGGTTGCTCATGCTGTTGTTTTTCCATGGAGCATTCTCCCTTTTAGACGGACGGTAGATGAATGAACGCAGGCGTTTCCTCGAAACACCTGCAGGATGGCTGGTGCAGCTGTGTGCTGAACCGTGGGAAGAAATTTTATTATACCACTCAGGCAATGTCAATAGAGAATTTTCGTGAAAATGGTATGTCAAACGCCGGGTGGGTGGTAAGGAAATTCTTTTTCATTGGTGTTAATAAGGAGGGATTAAGTCTTTAAAAGACTTCGACAAAACCCTCCAAAAGACTTCGGTGAAATGTTCCAAAAGACTTTGACAAAACCCTCCAAAAGACTTTGGTGAAACGCTCCAAAAGGCTTCGACTAAACACTCCAAAAGACTTCGGTGAAACGCTCCAAAAGGCTTCGACAAAACACTCCAAAAGACTTCGGTGAAACGCTCCAAAAGGCTTCGACAAAACACTCCAAAAGACTTTGATAAAACACTCCAAAAGACTCCGCCAAAACACTCCAAAAGACTTCGATAACTATTGATATAGAAGAGTAAATATGATAACCTAAAATCAATAGGGAGTAAGCAAATGAATGCAAATTATAAGCATCGTATCGTTGATAGTGAATTATCAGATCGCTTAGAAACAATGGGGGCGGTTTTGATTGCTGGGCCTAAATGGTGTGGTAAAACGACTACAGCAATGCAAATAGCAAAAAGTGTTTTGAAAATGCAAGATCCAGATAATGCAGAGGCCTATATGGTAACTGCTCAAACAAAACCATCATTACTCTTAATCGGAGATAATCCAAGGCTTATTGATGAATGGCAAACGGCACCTGTTTTATGGGATGCTGTAAGAACCGCAATAGATAATCGCGGTGAAGAAGGACTTTTTATTTTAACCGGTTCAACAACAATTGATTACTCACAGATTATGCATTCAGGTACGGGTAGAATATCTAGAATGATGATGCGTCCGATGAGTCTCTATGAATCAGACGAATCGAATGGAAAAATTTCATTGAAGGATTTATTTGATGATCAGAACCTGGATATAGATGGCATTCGATCGACACTTTCTATAGAGAAATTAATTTTTGCTGCATGCAGGGGTGGTTGGCCTTCAAGTTTATCAAGGAAAAATGAAAAAGCCAGTTTATCCGTTGTAACTGCTTATGTGGATAATATTTGTGAAAATGATGTTTCAACTGTTGATGGCATAAAAAAAGAGCCAAGCAGAGTAAGAGCATTACTTAAATCGTATGCCAGAAATATAGCGACTTCAGCATCAAATACAACAGTACTAAACGATATAAAAGCAAATTTCGGGGATATGGTTGAATCAACATTATATTCATACCTGAATGCGTTAAACAGAATATTTGTTATTGATGATATTCCTGCATGGAGTCCTTCAATTCGTTCTAAAACATCTATAAGAGGAAAAAACAAAAAACTCTTTATTGATGCTTCAATAGCAGTTGCTGCTTTAAATTTATCTCCGGAATTATTACTCCAAGATTTGAATACTTTTGGATTCATATTTGAAAATCTATGTATTAGAGATTTAAAAGTCTACTCAAGCGCGCTTAGAGGTCAAATTTCATATTACAGCGATCGTTTTGGATTAGAAGCTGATGCCGTATTACATCTAGATGATGGCAGATATGCACTAATAGAATTCAAACTTGGAAGTAGAGATATTGAAGAAGCATCAAAACATCTTTTACAACTAAAAGAGCTTATCATAAGTTACAACCAAAACAATCAAACTTCGAAGCTCAGAGAACCTGATTTATTGATCATAATCACGGGCGGAGAACTTGCATATGTCAGAAAAGATAGCGTGAAAATAATCCCAATCGGATGCTTAAAAAACTAAAAACGAAAGTGGTGTGGTTGGTTAGTGTTATAACCTTCAAAGAGGTCAGAAAGGGGTGATGCCATTGTACTGGTAAAGTATGTCGATAAAACTCAGACAAATACCAAATGGCCAGTATTGAGGGTAAATGGTCTTCGGAAGTTAAGAATATTGTCGTTAAAAAAGCAAATAATCAAAAATACACATTCACGTGTGATATTACCGTGACCAATGCGAGTAACAAAACAACAACACAAAATGTATCTGGTTGTTTTGAATTTGATACAAGTGGAAAAATTACCTGGTTTGATGAATACCTGCGTTTTTAATACCTTGAGAATTAAATGCACATCATTCGAATGAGTTTTACCTGTTTGGGCATAAAGTTCGCATTCTTTTTCATAAGCGTGGGGCGCAGGATGGTTCCAGCCCGGCTGTATTTGTAGCAGTCCAATCGTCATCTCCTGCGGCCAAAAAGCCGCAACGACATCAGAAAGAGATTGATGAAATCAAGATACAGGCGGAGTGCGCCCAGAAGACCTAATTTGTTCTGCATGACCATGTCACCCTGGGTGGAGTAAAAATAAGTTTTCAACTTCTGCATGTCATAGGCTGTCAGTCCCAGGAATACGAACAAGCCCACAAGGGTGACAATCCACTCCAGGGCGCTGCTTCGCAAGAATAAGTTGAGCAGTGATAGCGCTATTACCCCTATAAGCCCCATAGTCAGAATACCGCGGAATCGGGTGAGGTCAACCTGGGTCACCCGTCCATAAATGGACATTGCGCCGAACATAAACGCCGTGATGAAGAAAGTAGATGCGATGGAACTACCCGTATAGATAAGCAGTATCACTGACAGGGTGATTCCGTTCAAAATGGCATAAAACCCAAACAGGCCAGCCGCAACAGGAAAAGAAAGACGCATGATGGCCCTGCTGATGGCTATGACCAGCACGAATTCACCGATGATGCTCCCATACAACAAAACAGGATTTTTGAAAAATCCCAGCACCATCTGTTCATTGGTACTGAATAGCAATGCGGTTACAGCTGTCAGAACCAGTCCGAGAAACATCCATCCATATACTTTTGCGATATAGGCATTCAGTCCGTGAATCGCTTCATAGCCTTCCACCTTTACATTTACGTTATTGTTTCGGTATTGACTCATAATCAGCCTCACTTTCATTTTGTTAATTAGAACTTATTTACCCCATCTATACCTCTTTCACACTGGCCAGCTCGTTGGAAAATATTGGTTTATTACCGCCCCCCATTTCTGATAGGATGCTTACACCCCAAAAGTCACTAAGCGACTCTTGGGTGTAGGTTATCATGCAGCATGACCATCCATCGAACGGTGTCAATCCGGAATATCTGATGAAGTACAACCCCTTGGCTACAGATAAGCGTGGGTGCTTTGCAATGGGTGGACAAATATCTGGTGAAATATGGACACCGGCTGGCTACAATTTTGATTGCAGGCGGGCTGCCCAAGAAAAAATTGCACCCTATGTGCAAAAAGCCGCAAATTCGGTATAATGGTTTCATGATTTTGAAAATTAACAACAACAAACAACTAAAAAGCTTCTTTTTGAACCGAGGCATACTTCAAAAGTCCTACAGGAAGCGAAACACACGGGGGCTTGCCATGCTTATCCTCATATTGGCAAGTCTTTATTCAATTACGGCCTGTGGCCGTGGTGAAGCGAACGACATCGGCGCAGCAACATCCGAAACGCCTGCCGTCAGTACAACAACGGCAGGAAGCACTGCCACGCCAAAGGCTAAAGAGACTGCCGCCAACAGCGCAACGAAAGATGCGCCGAATGAAACAACCACCCCGGAACCGGATGCCCAGGCCAATATTCCTGCTGGAACACTTTTGGCACCTGTGGTGGAAACGCTCTCTGTTTTTCCAGGCGTGCTGCGCACGATGACGATGACCAAAGAAGAAGTTATAAGTATTATGGGTGACCATGAAACTTATGAAAACATTTCACAAGCCTACAGTGTTTATACTTGGGATGAGAAAAACCTGGTGCTGGAGTATGATAGTCTATCCGGAAAACTGCGTGCCATACGAATCGCAGAGCGTACCCTTTTTCTTTCCGGTGCCAGCTATAAACGGGCAGATTTGAACCAGGATGGTATTTTAGAAGGGATTTGCGCTTACGAGAGTTTCCCTGAGGCGAATGCAACGGCCAACAACACGGTTGAAGGGGCAGTCCGCCGGGTGGGTCGGGTTTCCGTGATTGACGAAAAAACAGGACAGTCGCTTGGTGAGAGCTTTGTCAAAGCATTTGAAGGCTATTCCACCTTGTCTGTACTCTTGTCTTTCGGAGCAGAAAAAGAATGTCTGATTGTTTTAGATACCCAGTCCGATTGGGAGTGTGATGTACTCACCTATAAAGACGGCCAATTGAACGGTGTCCTGCCAACCGAAGCCGCCGGCCTGGAAGATGCTGTGGTCAACCGAAGCCCTCAAAAACCTGACACGGTACAGTTTCAGTTGGCTTCAGCCGGTCTTGCCTTTGACTGCCTCATCCCGGATCGCCTGCAAGAGGCACTCAAGAAACAGAAGTTTGAATACCGTTTTGTCATTAACCGTAAACCGGTGGTGGCCGATGGCAGCCTGACACTGCAAGTCCGTAATTCCCTGCAGGTAAAACTGGGCGATGCCGCCGATCTGGAAGGGGTGCTGATTGGGCGTTATGTTGATATTGGTCAGGTCGGCCAGGAATTCCGCTACATGGGCAGCGGGAAATGGAAGCTGCTCAGGACAGGCGGTATGCCGAAATATACCGGGGTAGAGGAAGGCGGCAATGTAACCCTGGAAGATTTAACTGTGGGGCCGGCTATTTTGTTTGCAGCCCTGTATGACTACACGGACACCTTTAGCCTGGATCCCAAAACCTATGCCAATGCAGACCTGATTGGCGGCATCAGCTTTCTGTGGGAAGGTACGCGTATTGATGTTGTGAACGCGCGCATTGCAGATATCACTATTTATAAAGACAGTCTGCACAAAACCGTACGGGGTCTGATGGTGGGGGATTCCAAGAGTGAAGCACTGGCGCTGTATGGTCAGCCGGATTTGGGGTATTTTGAAGATAAGGTGTGGACCTATTGGTTTTACCGTGATTTTTTTGATCAGGAACCGATTCTTTCACCTGATTATTTTTCCATCACCTTTGATGGTGACCGGGTTTCCCGGATTGCGATGCATGGCTATGTCCCGATTGATTAAGCAAATTGATTAAGCAAATTGATTAAGCAAATTGATTAAGTAAATTGATTAAGTAAATTGATTAAGTAAATTGATTAAGCAAATTAATTAAGTAAATTGATTGGAATGGAAACAAGTGCACTGCAATGATAAAGGAGTATATATGAACTGGATGTACAAGCTGGAAAGAAAGTATGGAAAATATGCCATACACAACCTCGTTAAATACCTGTCTATCCTGAACGCAGCCACCTTTGTGGTGCTGTTTATTCTTGGGCCGGAAGCCCAGGCCAACATGTACAACACCCTGGCATTGGTGCCTTCGATGTTGTTTAAAGGCCAGATTTGGCGGCTGGTCACTTTTATCCTCTTGCCACAATCAATGAACCCCCTATGGGCTGCCCTGGCTATATATCTCTTTTACATTATTGGTACAACGCTTGAACGGAACTGGGGTGCATTTCGCTTCAACCTCTTTTACATTATTGGTATGCTGGGTACCATCTTAGGCGGCATTCTATCCGGCTTGTTGATGCCTGGTTTCCCGACCACTGCCACCTACCTGAACCTCTCGCTTTTCCTGGCTTTTGCCACGATGTTCCCGGACTATCAGCTGCTCATTTTCTTTATTCTGCCCGTCAAAGTGAAATGGCTGGGCTGGCTGCAAGGCGCATTTATCGGCTTTACAGTACTTTCGAGTGTCTTTGCCGGCCAATGGGCACTGGCCATTGCACCGTTGGTTTCACTGCTGAACTACCTCCTCTTCTTTGGGAAAGATTTGTACAAAAGTATCGATGGCAAACGCCGGGCGCAGAGCAATCGGCGGCGGTATTTTGATCAGATCAACAAGGCAAAAATGGATAATGAAAAGAAAGACAAACACGATGATAACATTCGCCGGTTTTAAGGGTATAATAGAAAGAAACTTGCTTTTCACAGGCGCTTTGACCGTCTCCTGAAAAGGAGATAGAGGGTCGTCTTTTGTGACAGAGAATGCGCATGCCAACACTACTCTGTGGGACAACAGCTATTTGCGGCACGACAGCGCTTTGCGGAAAGCGGCGGCGCTTAGCGGCACAACAGCGCTTTGCAGCACAAAAATGCGTTGTGGAAAGCGGCGCTTAGCGACACAACAATGCGTTGCAGAAAGCGGCGGTGATGTCACGGCGTTTAACCAGTAGAAAAGCGATAATGATGGAAAGCCCTCTTGGAAGGAAGTGGACCACACCGTGATGGAAACAATGAAGCTAGACAGAGTGGTTGCTTCCGAGCGATACCTCTTGAACTTTGACACAAAGACCCTGCCCCAGACACATTATGATGCCATTATTATAGGTAGCGGTATTGCCGGTGTCTATACAGCCCTCTCCATGCCGGGCAATATGCGAATCTTAATTATGACCAAAGAAGCCATTGATATGAACAATTCTGTCCTCGCACAGGGCGGCATTGCTGTATCGTTGGATAAAAAAGATTCGCCCAACCTGCATTTTCAGGATACGGCCTATGCAGGGGCGGGGCTCTGTGATGAGCACTCAGTACAGACCCTTGTGAACGAAGCGGCAGATAACATTGCTCAGCTTTGCCTTTATGGCGTGAATTTTGACCGTGGTACCGATCGTCAGCTCTCTTTGACCAAAGAAGCCGCACACAGTCGCAACCGCATCATCCACACAGGCGATGCCACCGGCAAGGAAGTGTGCGATGCCCTGGTCAGTGCGGTGCGGGTGCTGGAAAATGTGACGATACGGGAAAAAATGTTTGCGGTAGATTTGCTGACCACGGAAGAAACCGTTACGGCAACTTCCGACAACATTTCGTCCTTATATGAAGATTTATATGAGCCAAACCCTTCCTTGTTTGACGCTGCTGTGGTACTGCCGAATGCAGGCACAACGCCAAAAACCAATGTCTGCCGCGGTGTTCTGGCCATGGATGAAAACAAGCGATTGCAAGTCTTTACCTCCCCTGTGGTTATTTGTGCCTCCGGTGGATATGGCCGGCTCTACGAAAACACAACCAACCCGGAAGTGGCGACCGGCGATGGCGCTGCCATGGCTTATCGTGCCGGTGTTGCATTGATGGATTTGGAATTTGTACAATTTCACCCGACCATGCTTTTTCATGCCATAGAAAAGAACTTTTTAATTTCAGAAGCTATACGCGGTGAAGGCGCAGTGCTCAGAAATCTGGCCGGCGAACGCTTTATGCCTGCCTATCACCGTTTGGAAGAACTGGCTCCGCGCGACGTGGTCTCCCGTGCCATTTTTGCTGAAATGCATAAAACAAACAGTGATCATGTATTCCTGGACATCACATGCAAAGACCGTACCTACCTGGAAAAGCGCTTTCCGACCATCTTTGGTAAGTGTCTTTCTTATGGCATTGATATTTCAAAAGACTACATTCCGGTTGCCCCGTCCCAGCACTACAGCATGGGCGGCATCAAAACTGATGAATGGGGAAAGACCAACCTGTCCGGCTTCTATGCGGTGGGCGAAGCCGCCTGCAATGGCATTCATGGGGCGAACCGTCTGGCGTCCAACTCCTTACTGGAAGGCTTGGTTTTTGGCCGACGTATTGCCAAAGCGGTCAGCGAACCGAGTGAAAATACAGCGAACCCGGCACCGTCTGTGCCGTTGTCTCTTTCTTATGCGGTTCAACGGAAAGAACTGCAGTGTAAGCCCGAAGAAGAAGTTGCCCGCTTGCAACATGTCATGACGCAGGAAGTGGGCATTATCCGCAATCGGGAAAGCCTGGAGCGTGCGGAACACACGATAGATGACATGCTGGAAAAAGTAAAAAACCTGCACTGCGACTGCATTGACGGGATGGAGCTGCGCAACATGACATTGCTAGCCGCCCTGCTGATAAAGTCGGCACTGACCAGAACCGAGAGCCGCGGCGCGCATTATAGAGATGACTACCCGGATACAGAAGAAGCGTGGCGTAAGAATATTGTGGTGTAGGAGGATGAATAATGCTGGCAAACGTGATAGACCTATCTCTTGTGGATGAAATTATTCTGCGTTCGTATAAAGAAGATATGCCCATGGGCGATTTAACGACAGACAGTACCATTCCGGCCGAGCAGGAAGGCGCAGCACGTATCATTGCCAAAGAAGATGGTGTAGTGGCGGGTCTTTCCGTGTTCATGCGATGTTTTACCCTGCTCGATGCCCACGCAAGCTTTAACCTGCTGGTACAAGATGGCGATCGGGTACATAAAGGCACCGTCTTGATGACCTTTAGCGGGAATGCCCGTGCCCTTCTAAAAGCAGAGCGCACCGCTCTGAATCTTTTACAGCGGATGAGTGGCATTGCCACCGCCACGCGTCAGTACCAGGATGCCTTGGCCGGTACGAAAGCAAAGATTGTGGATACCCGAAAAACAGCACCCGGTCTGCGTTATCTGGATAAATATGCCGTGCGGGCCGGCGGGGGAACCAACCACCGCTTCTGCCTGTCGGACGGGGTGCTGATTAAAGACAACCACATTAAGGCGGCTGGCAGCATTTACCAAGCTGTGACCAGTGCCAGAGCTGTTGTGCCCCATACCATTCGCATTGAAGTGGAGACAGAATCCATCGAAATGGTGCAGGAAGCACTGCAAGCCGGTGCGGATATTATCATGCTAGACAACATGACACTGACACAGATGACAGAAGCCGTACAGATGGTGGCTGGTCGTGCGCTGACAGAAGCCTCCGGCAATGTGACGCTGGAACGCGTGGCAGATATAGGCCAGACTGGTGTGGATATTATTTCTTCCGGCGCCTTGACCCATTCTGTCAAAGCGATGGATATCAGCATGAAATTTGACGCATAGACACCCAAACTTGTCAAGACAAGCCTGTTTTTTCGTCATTGTGCACAAAAACATATGTTCTTTTTAAAAAAAATGTTGTGAAATTGGATAGGAAGTAAAGCTGTCATGACAACCTGTGGACAAAACAGAAAACAATCCACAGGCCTCTGGAAAAAATCGTGGAAACTTTGGGGATAGGTCTTGAAACACTTATATAGAGGGCATTACAGTAATCCACAACTATCCACAGGCCTGTGGATAGTTGTGGATTACTTTGTAACAGCACATCCTGGGATTTTTCATTTTTGAAACCCTTTTATACCAGACAATACACTAGTGTTTTCAAAATTAAGGAAAATTGCGATGCATGATGCAAAAGAAAAACGTGGAAATTTATTTATAAAAATGGATGAGAAAACACAGACGATTCAAAAAAGTCGATTATTGTCGATTTTGTTGAATGTGTCAAATCTGTCCGCGCCGGATGCCGATGCGACGTCCGTGGCCGATGCCATAATGGAAAAATTGCACCAGCTGATTGGTGCTGATGCCGCACTTTGTTATTTGGTTCAAGGCAAATATCTGGTCGCCTCGGCCAGAAAAGGTCCCATTCGGGATGCCGCTAAGAAGCACGCCTTGCGCAGTGATATCCCGATGAACGCCGCTTTTATTGCAAAACGCCTTCCCCTGATTTTGACGGATTTGCGTGAGGAAAAAGTGGAAGATAAGCTGGATGCAGAGGCAGAAGCAGAGTTGGGAACAAAGGTGGAAACAAAGCCGGAAACTGAGCTGGAGATAAAGGCGGAAGCAGATGCGGAAATAATGTCGGAAACGAAGCTTGAATCAAAACCGGTCGCAAAGGCAATACAAGACCAGTTGGCACAGTTTTTGCAAGGTCCGGGTTTTGTCGCTCGTGGGCTCATGATCCTGCCCATGCACCTGCATGGCCGCGCTATTGGCGCCTTACTGCTACTCCATAGCCAGCCCGGATTTTTTGGAGCAGAAGAAAGAATTTACGGGATGGCCTTTGCCCATCAGGCGGCCATTGAATTTGACAACGCAAGGCTGGCCAACGATTCCAAACAGCGTGCGGCAGAGCTTCGGGCTATGCTTTCTTTGCAGAGCGCTATCAGCAGAAGACTTGATGCCTCGGCTGTGCTGCAGTTGGTTTCGGAAGAAGCCAAACGCCTTTCGGAATCCGAAGGTGCTATGATTTTTATGAAGGACGAAAAAACAGATGCCTGGATGCTGCGCAGTTTGTCCGGCGCAGCGACAATATTAAAAGGCTTTACGCCCAACGAAATACAACAGGAAGCCCTGACGAAAATGGCAATGTCACGCCATGCCTACCACCTGCAAAGGCGAGAGGTGCCCACAAGACCCTACGCCAGCCTTTTAGATTTCTGCCGGGCGGACTGTCTGCTCTTGATGCCACTGTTGGAAGGGGATACAGTGCGAGGGTTTATAGGCGTCAGCGGTTCAGGCGATATTGCCTTTTTGGCCAATGACTTGCGCATTCTGTCCCTCCTGTCTTCGTCTGCACGTATGGGCCTGGAAAATGCCAAACTGGTCGAAGCCGAACGGCGCTTGCGGATACAGGAAGCGGAAAAAGCTACAGTTGCGGAGCGGGAGCGCCTGGCAAGGGAATTGCATGATGCAGTCACGCAAACCTTGTTTTCAGCAAGTTTGGTGGCCGAAGTTTTGCCAATGATATGGGAACGCAACCCGGAAAAAGGCAAAGAGCAGTTGTTGGAGGTGCGCAACCTCACCAAAGGCGCGCTGGCAGAAATGCGTGCGCTCTTATTGGAACTAAGACCAAAGGCGATGGAAGATACACCGCTGGAAGAGCTTTTAAAGCAGCTGGTGACAGCTGTTTCTAGTAAAGCACAGTTGCTTGTTGGCGGGGAACGCACACCTTGCGGAATTTTACCTTTTCCTGTGAAACTCGGTTTTTATCGCATAGCCCAGGAGGCACTGAACAACATTGTAAAGCATGCAAAGGCAAGTAGTGTTTCTGTGTCTCTGAGAAAGCGCGAAGCTGTTCTTTGGATGGAAATATGCGATAATGGGAAGGGTTTTGCAATAGAAGAGATCCCCGGCGGCCACTTGGGTGTAGGTATTATGAAAGAGCGGGCTGCTGCCATGGGTGCAGAGTTGCTTATTGAAAGCACACGGGCTGATGCGCAAACAGGTATAGCCGGGGGCACATGCATTTGTTTAACGTGGGATTCAAACGTAGCAGGAGGATAGGATGGGCACAACAAAGCTAGTTGAGGCACAGGAAAAGATTCGCATCTTTTTGGTAGACGATCACCAGGTGGTGCGCAGCGGGCTGAAAGCTTTTCTGTCTGTCTTTGATGATTTTATTTTTGTAGGGGAAGCGTCCAACGGACGCGAAGCACTGGACGTCTGTTCTGTTTGTAAACCGGATGTTGTACTTATGGATCTCCTGATGCCAGAAATGAATGGAGCCGAGTGCACCCGGGAAATAAAAAAACGCTGCCCGAATGTGCAAGTAGTTGTTTTGACCAGCTTTCAGGAAGAAACACTGGTGGAGGAAGCGCTCAAAGCCGGCGCCATCGGCTATTTATTAAAGGATGTATCGGCCAATGAACTGGCTGCAGCCATCTATGCGGCCAGGAAGGGAAAACCAACCCTTGCACCGGAAGCCACAGAAGCGCTCATCCATGCTTCTCTTCATCCCGCAGCAAACCGACCGTGCTTGACCGATCGCGAAATGGATGTTTTGCGTCTGATGTCCAAAGGTGACAGCAACGCGGAAATTGCCAGAACGCTGGTTGTGAGCCTTTCTACGGTCAAATTTCACGTCAGTGCCATTCTGTCAAAGATGAGCGCGGATTCCAGAACAGAGGCTGTCTCTCTGGCCTTGAACAGCAAAATGTTAGGGTGACCGCGGTTCAAGCTTTGTGCAGGTGTAGCCATTCAAGCAGAAAAACTACTGCTCAGGCGGAGCCATTCAAGCAGAAAAACCATTGCACAGGCGGAGCCATTCAAGCAGAAAAACCATTGCACAGGTGTAGCCATTCAAGCAGAAAAACTACTGCTCAGGTGTAAACATGAATTTTAAACAGTTCAGAAAAACTTGCACCTATCTAGCGCCCAAAAAATGACCCTGGTCAAAAGACGGGGAAAAAGAATAGACTTTTGATACCCAAAGACTATCCGAATGCATGATTTGCCGGATGGTCTTTTTTTATATCATGAAATACATGAAACAGGCTTTGTGGTGATTTGCATAACATTGGAAAAGATCTTTAGGCAAGTTCGAAGAACAAAGAAACAGGCCTAAAAGAGATCCAGCACAGTGTTTGAAAAATCTCTTTGCGTAGCCTCTGACAAATCAGTGAAAAGATAGCGATGACAATGACACAAGCAGTATAAAAAAATCGGACAAACGAAAGACAAAAACAAGCAGGCAACGGCATCCTTTCATTGGATGCGGTTCAGAAAGAAAGGGTACAAACAATGGAAACAATGATGAAAGACGAACGCCAATTGCAGGATGAAAACACAATTGCAAAGGTTCTGGCTGGAAACACCGATGCCTTTGCCGATCTGGTGAACCAGTATCACCGTTTGGTCTGCCATGTGGCCAACGGCTATCTGAAAAATGCAGAAGATGTGGATGATGCATCGCAAGAAGTTTTTTTGAAAGCATACAAAGCATTGAACAGCTACAGTGCGGAATACCGTTTTTCAACCTGGATTTCCAGCATCACAAGAAACCATTGCCTGGATATGTTGCGGAAGAACAGCAAGATTTCTACAGTGGATATTGAGGACTTGCCCTTTCTAACAGCGGATACGGCAACTCCGGAAGATGCCTTCATTCAAACGGAAGAACGCCATGCCCTGGCAATAGCGGTCGCAAGTCTGCCGGAAACGTATCGCGAAGTGGTTTATTTATATCATGGCAAAGAACTTAGCTATCAAGACATGTGCGATCAAATGGATAAGCCCATGTCCATTGTGAAAAACCGTTTGATGCGTGCCAGAAGAATGCTGCAAAAGAACCTGGCTGCCAGCGGATGAAACAGACACACCCCCAATATGCCTGGCGGGTGTGTTTGTGCTGGTTTCAACCATTTTTTCCTGATTGACAGTTGCTTTCGCGCATGGTACACTTGTTTGGCCAATGTGGAGAGATGGTCGAGTTGGTTTAAGGCACCGGTCTTGAAAACCGGCGTGGATGTGAGTCCACCCAGGGTTCGAATCCCTGTCTCTCCGCCATTATTTTATTATATAGAAACAAGCAATTCGCCACGGAGAAATACTCAAGTTGGTTGAAGAGGCGCCCCTGCTAAGGGTGTAGGTCGTTAACGCGGCGCGAGAGTTCGAATCTCTCTTTCTCCGCCAAAAATAAAACCACCCATTTGTAAAATCTGTGAAAACGATTTTAGAAATGGGTGGTTTTGTTTTTGGTTATTTACAGGTGAAATCAAGTATAATATTAAGAAAAAGTGCTGTTTTTGAGGTTCTCGTACAATGTGAAGAATAGCCACTTTTTTACACATGTACAACATAATGAATAGATATTGTTTTTGAGACAAAAATATCGGAGGTAGAAAGATGGAAAAGCGAAATATTCCCGGAACAGAATTGCTTGTTTCTCAGATCGTCATGGGCGGAGGACC
>JBBRWP010000024.1:0-21188 GCA_038249175.1 Acetivibrionales bacterium | reverse complement strand
TATCTGACGATTAAAGATATTGCAAAACCACAGCTGACGTCGTATAATGAAAGTCAGGGAAAGTCAGAAAATCTAAAACACCTTGATGCAACGCATGCTTTTATGGGAAAAGCTAAAGGAGAGAACCTGAATATAATGACATAAGCGGACCAGGCGGTCTGTTATATATTCATTGGAACTGCTTTGAATTGATAAGGAGAAACCAATGGCAAGACTCAGTGATATTATTGAAACTTTTTTAAAAGAGATGCTGAATGATATGAATGGCAATGTCGAAATACAGCGGAATGAGCTGGCCAGTCATTTTAACTGTGTTCCGTCACAAATCAACTATGTCATTTCTACGCGGTTTACCAACGATAAAGGCTATTATGTCGAAAGCCGTCGTGGCGGAGGCGGCAGCATCAGTATTCGTAGATACAACATCGATTGTGCTCAGAATTATATGATGCATATTATATCCGCTATCGGAGACAGTTTATCACAGCACACCTGTGAAGTGTTTATCAACAATTTTATAGACTATGAGATGATATCAGTGCGGGAAGGCGCCATGATGCGCGCGGCATTGTCCGATAAAGCACTGGTTGAAGTGCCAATGGAAAAAAGAGACAATGTTCGGGCCTGTATGATTAAAAACATGATGATGAGCCTGACAGTTCTATAAACGCACGACAGAGAGCTCGCGGAAGGGTTCAATCGTGAATACAATGATGAGCCTGACAGTTATTTAGGGGGTGAAGGCATGCCGCAATGTCAGATATGTAACCAAAGAGAAGCCAGTTTTTTTATTACCAGAACAGTGAATGGACAAAAATCACAAATATCCGTCTGCCGACAGTGTGCCGCAGAAAGCGGTATGGTGAAAATCGATTTAAACAACCTGCTTGCAGGTCTTGCTGCTTTTACGCAGGAACAGGATGTGGAAGAAACGGCTGTTGCCTGTCCGAAATGTGGCATGACGCTGGCGGCTTTCAACAAAACAGGTCGCCTGGGCTGCAGTGAGTGCTATCATACTTTTGCAGAGCCCATGGAACATCTGTTGAACCGCATCCATGGCCATACGCGGCACAGCGGCAAACGGCCGGGTCAGACGGCAGAACAGATTTCTATGCCGGAAAATGTAATGGATCGCTTAAAATCGGAACTTGGGGATGCTATCTCTGAGGAGGCTTATGAACGTGCCGCTGAAATTCGCGATCAGATTCGGGCACTTGAAGGCTCCGGGGAGGTGAAGCCATGACAAAGTGGTACATCGACCAAGGGCCGGATTCAGATGTGGTCCTCAGTTGCCGCATTCGATTGGCCAGAAACTTTGCTGAATATCCCTACCCGCACCAAAGTAGCCCGGAAATTCGAAAAAAAGTGATGGAACGTACGGTGGACGCTGTTATGCATGGCAACAGCGGTATGGCGGACCAGTTTCAGTTCATCGATTTCAAAAAGATATCGACCATTGACCGGCAGGTTTTGGTAGAAAAGCATTTGGTCAGCAAAGAACTGGCGGAAAGCAAAATTGAACGTGGTGCCATTATTAGCGCCAGCGAAAATATTTGTATCATGATGAACGAGGAAGACCATCTGCGCATCCAGTGCCTTGGTGCCGGACTGCAGCTGCAAAACTTATGGGCACTGGCTGACCCACTGGACAACCTTATCTCAGAGACGGTGCGCTATGCTTTTGACAACAAAATCGGTTATCTCACCTGTTGCCCGACCAATATCGGCACCGCCATTCGTGCTTCTGCTATGCTGCACTTGCCGGCATTGGTCATGACTGGTCATATGAAAGGAATTTTGGAATCGGTCGGAAAGTTGGGGGTGGCTGTCCGTGGCATGTTTGGCGAAAATACAGAAGCCACGGGCAACATTTTTCAGATATCCAACCAGGTAACCCTTGGCAGAACCGAAAATGACATTATTTCCGGCGTGCAGAGTCTGGCGAACCAGATTATCGCACAGGAACGCAGTCTTCGCAAGGAATTGCAGGAGCAGAATGGCATTCGTCTTGAAGACCGCATCCACCGTGCCTATGGTCTTTTGGCCAATGCCAGAATTATTTCTACGGAAGAAACCCTGCAAAAACTGTCGGATGTCCGCTTGGGTGTGAACCTGGGCATCTTAAAAGAACCAAAAGTAACCGAATTGAATGCCCTGATGCTTGAAATACAGGCAGGGAACATACAGAAAAGCACAGGTCGTGCTTTACGTCCGGACGACAGGGGCACCATCAGGGCAGACATTGTGCGTGGAGCCATGCACGGAATACAATGATAACGACACTAAGAAAACAAACGGGGTTAACTCTGAAAATGCGCAGCATTTTCAGCAAGCTTTATGCCAATATGAAGAGAATGGTATAGGGTTGAAACACTGAAAAAGCGCAGCATTTTCAGCAAGTTTTATGCCAACACAAGAATGGCATAGGGTTAAATCTGAAAATGCGCAGCATTTTCAGCAAGCTTTGTGAGAACACAACGAGGACGCATGGGGGAAATCTGAAAATGCGCAGCATGTTCAGCAAATCTTATGCCGGCTCGAATAGAAAGGAATGTTACAAATATGATCTATGGAAAATTTACAAAAAAAGCAGAAGCCGCACTCAATTATGCCAAGGAATTTGCGCAGGCATTGGGTCATAACTACATTGGCACGGAACATATTTTGTGGGGGCTTGTAAAAGAAGGCACAGGAATCGCTGCATCGGTGCTGCAGCAAAGCGGTGTGAACGAAGAACGTGTGACGCAGACGATACTGCAGGCCATTGGCAAAGGAGAGGCGCCCACGACCAACGTCCAGCACACACCCAGAACCAAGCGGGTGCTGGAGTTGGCGTATGCAGAAGCCCGCCGCATGGGGCAGAACTTTATCGGTACAGAGCATATTTTACTGGCACTGGTGCGGGAAGGCGAAAGTGTGGCCGTTCGGATGCTGGTAGAGATGGGTCTGGATGTCCGGAAACTTTACGAGGGCGTTGTGGGCATGCTCTCTGAAGATACATCGGTTCCTGCGGCAGCTGGTCCTGGAAAGCCCAGCCCGGTACCGGAGACCGATACCCCAACTTTGAACCAGTATGGCCGTGACTTGACTCTTATGGTGCAAGAAGGCAAGGTGGACCCCATTATTGGCAGGGATAAGGAGATTGAGCGCGTTATGCAAATCCTTTCCCGCAGAACGAAGAACAACCCTTGTCTTATTGGTGAACCCGGTGTGGGGAAGACGGCTATCAGTGAGGGTTTGGCACAAAAAATTGTGGAAGGCAATGTGCCCGAAACACTTAAAAACAAACGCGTGGTCACACTGGACTTATCCGCCATGGTGGCCGGAGCGAAGTACCGTGGTGAGTTTGAAGAACGCCTGAAAAAGTCCATTGAAGAAGTGCGTCAGGCAGGGAACGTCATTTTATTCATTGATGAACTGCACACCATTGTCGGTGCCGGCGCTGCGGAAGGCGCGATTGATGCGGCCAACATATTCAAACCCCTTCTTGCGCGCGGTGAAATACAAGTCATAGGAGCGACTACACTGGATGAGTACAGAAAACATATCGAAAAAGACGCTGCACTGGAACGACGCTTCCAACCCATTCAGGTAGGCGAGCCCTCCATTGATGAGGCCATTGCCATTTTGTTTGGCATCCGTGACAAGTTTGAAGCCCACCATTCTGTGAAAATAACAGATAAGGCCGTGGAAGCAGCGGTGAAACTGTCTGCACGCTATATTTCCGACCGCTACCTGCCGGATAAGGCCATCGATTTGATTGATGAGGCATCCTCAAAGGTTCGTCTCGCAACGTATACCGCCCCGCCGGACATGAAGGAAATGGAGCAGAAAATTGAAAATTTGCACAAAATGAAAGAAGACGCCATTGTCAGCCAGGAGTTTGAAAAAGCGGCCAAACTGCGGGACGAAGAGAATAAACTCAAAGATGAACTGGGCATCAGGCGTGAGGCATGGCAGGTACAGCACCAAACGCAGGTGCAGATGGTGACTGAAGAAGAAATTGCGGACATCGTTGGCTCCTGGACCGGTATTCCGGTGAACCGTCTGGCGCAGGAAGAAAGCGAACGCCTCAAAAATCTGGAAGGCATATTGCATGCCCGTGTCATAGGGCAGTCGGAACCGGTTAAGGCAGTTTCCCGCGCCATTCGCAGGGGACGCGTGGGCCTGAAAGATCCGAAACGTCCGGTTGGCTCTTTCATCTTCATGGGTCCGACCGGTGTCGGGAAAACAGAGCTTTCCAAAGCCCTGGCGGAAGCGATGTTTGGCGATGAAAGCCACCTCATTCGCATTGATATGAGTGAATATATGGAAAAGCATACGGTTTCCAGATTGGTTGGTTCCCCGCCTGGCTATGTCGGCTATGACGAAGGCGGGCAGCTGACCGAAAAAGTACGCAGGAAACCCTATTCGGTACTACTCTTTGATGAGATTGAGAAAGCCCATCCAGACGTTTTCAATATTCTACTGCAAATTCTGGATGAAGGCCGTTTAACAGACGCGTCCGGCAGAACTGTAGATTTCCGCAACACCGTGCTCATTATGACATCCAACGTAGGCGCCCGGGAAATCGTTGATCCAAAGCATTTGGGCTTTGGATTGGCTATTGACAATGCCGCCCGCGATTATGAAGATATGAAAAAGAACGTAATGGGCGAACTGAAGCGCATGTTCCGACCGGAGTTTCTGAACCGCGTGGATGACATCATTGTCTTCCATCCATTAGATAGAGAAGAGATTCGACAGATTGCCACATTGATGGTCGACGAAGTTGGAAAACGCCTTGCCGCGAACGGTATTGGACTGGAAGTGAACAACGAAGTCAAAGATTGGCTGGCCGAAAAAGGCTATGATAAAATTTATGGGGCCAGACCTTTACGTCGCACCATTCAGGAAAAGATAGAAGACAAGTTGGCCGAGGCCATGTTGGATGGTCTGGTGAAAGAAGGGGATAAAGCATGCTTTGTCATGGTGGACGGGGAGCCGGCACTGGCGCAATAAATGGGTTCTCTTGTACCCCAAATAGGGTCATCATCAGCGTAAAATTCGGAGATGGGCGTAATGCAAAGTTTCTTTTGCAGCAGTAAGGTCAATTATGTAACGGCCGCTAATGTGAACGCACAAGCGCCCTGATGGAGCGGTAGCAGCAATACCAGCGTTGTCGTTAAGCGGCGACTGTATCAGACTACCATGGCAATAATAAATAATACAATAAAAAGAAGTCGCAACATGTTGCGGCTTCTTTTTGAACCTTTGTTTGATCTGTTCTTTTTGTTTACCTTCAGTATTCGATTTTGGCTTTTGTCTCCGGGCTTTGTTTGACGCATAACCCATGGACAAAGGCCTAATGGCAACATCCACCGACAAAAGGACATCCTTAACGTTTTGAGAACTGCGGTGCGCGACGGGCTTTTTTCAGGCCGTACTTTTTGCGTTCCTTCATTCTTGGATCACGTGTCAGGTAGCCTTCTTTTTTCAAAGCTGGACGGAACTCTATGTCTGCCTGTAAAAGGGCACGGGCAATACCGTGACGGATGGCTCCGGCCTGGCCGGTAAAACCGCCGCCGCGAACGGAAACGATGGCATTGAATTGCCCTTCGGTTTTCGTCAGAGCGAGTGGCTGGCGTACGATAACCTTGAGGGTATCGAGGCCAAAATAGTTGTCCAAGGTACGTTCGTTAATAACTATGTCACCTGTTCCGGCAACGAGGCGTACACGCGCAATGGATTTCTTGCGTCGGCCTGTGCCATAAAATTGAATTTTCGCCATAATGGATTCCTCCCCTCAATTAGATATTCAGCATGAGTACTTCAGGTTTTTGTGCCTGATTGTTGTGTTCGCTTCCTGCATAGACTTTCAGCTTTTTAAACATTGCACGACCCATGCTGTTACCGGGAAGCATACGCTTTACGGCCAGTTCAAACATGCGCTCTGGCTGCTTGTCAAGGTAATGACGTGCACTGACTTCTTTTAAGTGGCCAATGTAACCGGTATGATGACGGTACATTTTCTGGTCCAGCTTCTTTCCTGTCAGTACAATTTTGTCCGCATTCAGGATAATGACGAAATCGCCGGTATCGGTGTGCGGGGTGTACTCCGGTTTGTTTTTGCCGCGGAGAATTTTGGCAACTTCACTGGCTGCTCGGCCAAGAACTTTGCCTTCCACGTCAACGACATACCATTTTTTTTCCGTTTCTTCGGCTTTCGCCATAAACGTTTTCATGGGTTGACCCTCCCTGTTCTATTTGCTCTACGGCCTTATCCGCTTCTCGGCACCCGCATGGGAACCTGGCCGGGATTGTTTCCGTCGCACATAAATGAGTATGGTGTTCTAGACTGGAATCTCAAATAAATTGGCCGTATCGCTACGGCGGTCTTCATTGTAAACTATTTCTGTTTGCCTTGTCAACGAAAATATCCCGAGAATTCCAAATAGATTCATTTTTCTCTATTTTTCGGCTGTTTTCTCTTGTATACTCGCTTAAACTTTGGGTTCATCCCATTTTAAAATAGTGGCTCCTGCATTTTTCAATAGATTAATCCGCAGCATTTTCAGCAGGTTTTGTGCGAACACGACGAAAGTGCCATGGCGTGTAATGATGAAAAAGAGTTGCGTTTATGATATTTCATTGTTGAAAAGAATGTTATATATAGCGTATAATAAAAGAACAAATGTTTCTGTTTGGCAATAAAAAATTTTTACAATAGAAAAAATGAAATGCTGCCCAAAAAATATAAAAACATGCGGTATTTTCAGCAAGTTTGTACCAACGCGAAGCAAATAAAATGGGTATAAATCTAGTAAAGCGCCATCCATAATTATCTTGACAACAGGAGTAAGCATATGAAGAATACTATTTTTGTGAAAGGTGCCTGTGAGCACAATTTAAAGAACATTGATGTCGAAATTCCACGGGATAAGCTGGTGGTCATCACCGGGCTTTCCGGCTCCGGAAAATCGTCGCTGGCCTTTGACACCATCTATGCCGAAGGGCAGCGACGCTATGTCGAGTCCCTTTCGGCCTATGCGCGCCAGTTCCTTGGTTTAATGGAAAAGCCGGATGTCGAGTACATCGACGGGCTTTCACCGGCCATATCCATCGATCAGAAAACCACAAGCCGCAACCCGCGTTCTACCGTGGGCACAGTAACGGAGATATACGATTATTTTCGTCTGCTCTACGCCCGTATTGGTATTCCGCACTGCCCGCAATGTGGTAAAGTCATTGCCCAGCAGACGGTTGATCAGATGGTGGACAGTATCATGGCGCTGCCGGAAGGTTCACGCATACAAATCCTGGCACCGGTTATTCGCGGCCGCAAGGGCGAATACACCAAACTCTTGCAGGATGCCAAGAAAAATGGCTATGTCCGGGTGCGTATTGACGGCGAAATTATGGAAATTAGTGACGAAATCAGCCTGGATAAAAAGAAAAAACATACGGTGGAAATTGTGGTGGACCGCCTCATTATCCGACCGGATGTGCAAAAGCGGCTTTCGGATTCCATCGAAACATCACTGAATCTGGCGGCTGGTATTTTACTCGTTGATGTGCAGGATCAGCCGGAACTCATGTTTTCAAGCAATTTTGCCTGTGCAGACTGCGGTATCAGCATCGAAGAACTCACCCCGCGTATGTTCTCCTTCAACAATCCCTACGGGGCCTGTCCTACCTGTACCGGTCTGGGTTCCATGCAAAAAATAGATCCTGACCTGGTGGTCATGGACAAAAAACTGTCGTTGGCCGATGGGGCCATCAATGTCGGCGGTTGGAATTTCTCCAATGAAGATGCCTATTCCCGCATGTACCTTGATGCAATGGCCGAACACTACCACTTCGATATCCATACCCCGTGGGAAGATCTGCCGCCCGCTGTTACACAAAAAATACTCTATGGAACCAATGGCGAAAAGTTAAAAGTGAAGTATACTAAAGAGTATGGCGAAGGCACTTTTATGACGGCCTTTGAGGGCGTCATAAATAGCCTGGACCGGCGTCACAATGAAACAAAGTCCGATGGAATGAAAGAATACTATGAAGCCTTTATGAGCAACGTGCTTTGTCCGGACTGTGGCGGTAAACGTTTAAAAAAAGAAAGCCTTGCCGTCACGGTAGGGGAACGAAATATAAATGATTTGACTTCCATGTCCGTTATTGCCTGCAATACTTTTTTTCAGTCGCTGAAACTGAACAACCGTGAGAGCATCATTGCCAACCAGATTATGAAGGAACTGGGGGCCCGACTTGGGTTTTTAATTGATGTAGGGCTCGATTACCTAACCCTTTCAAGAAATGCCGGAACCCTTTCGGGTGGAGAAGCCCAGCGTATCCGCCTGGCAACGCAGATTGGCTCAGGCTTGGTGGGCGTTCTCTATATTTTAGATGAACCGTCCATTGGCCTGCATCAGCGGGACAACGACCGCCTGCTGAAAACTTTGAAACGACTCAGAGACCTTGGCAACACGCTGCTGGTGGTGGAACACGATGAAGACACCATGTACGCGGCGGATCAGATTATCGATATGGGTCCGGGTGCCGGGGAACATGGCGGCTATGTTATTGCCCAGGGCACGGTAGAAGAAATCAAGAACAACCCGAATTCCATTACGGGGGCTTATTTGAGTGGTCGGCAGAAGATAGCGGTTCCTACCGAAAGAAGAAAACCGGACGGGCGGGTTTTGCGGGTTTTGGGAGCAGAAGAGAACAACCTGAAAAAGGTGGACGTTGATATTCCCCTGGGTGTCTTAACCTGCATTACCGGTGTTTCAGGCTCAGGAAAAAGTTCCCTCATCAATGAAATCGTTTATAAAAAACTGGCGCAGAAACTGAACAAGGCCAAGGTAAAACCGGGCAGGCATTTGGATATGCTGGGTTTGGAACATCTGGATAAAGTCATTGAAATCGATCAGTCGCCCATCGGCAGAACCCCGCGGTCCAACCCGGCTACCTATACGGGCGTGTTCGACCTCATCCGGGATTTGTTTGCCAATACCACCGATTCCAAGATGCGGGGATACGCCGCGGGCCGATTTTCCTTTAACGTACGGGGCGGTCGTTGTGAAGCCTGTTCCGGTGATGGGATTATTAAAATTGAGATGCACTTTCTGCCGGATGTTTATGTGCCCTGTGAAGTCTGCAAAGGAAAACGTTACAACAGAGAGACTCTTGAAGTCCACTACAAGGGCAAAAGCATTGCCCAGGTGCTGGATATGACGGTGGAAGAGGCGCTAAGCTACTTTGAAAACATCCCGCGCATCCAACGGAAAATGCAGACGCTCTTCGATGTCGGGCTTGGCTATATCAAACTTGGGCAGCAGGCCAACACCCTTTCCGGCGGGGAAGCCCAGCGCGTGAAGCTGGCTACGGAATTGTCCAAGCGAGCCACCGGACGTACCATGTATATTCTGGATGAACCAACCACAGGTCTTCACGTGGCGGATGTCCATATGCTCACCGATGTCATTCAGAAACTGGTGGATGCGGGCAACACGGCGGTGGTCATTGAGCACAACCTGGATGTGATTAAAATTGCTGACCATGTCATCGATTTGGGGCCGGATGGCGGTGATCGTGGCGGTTATATTATTGCCGAGGGAAGTCCGGAAGAAGTGGCAAAGAATAAAAAATCTTATACGGGTCATTTTTTGAAGAAAATACTGGCACGGGATGCCTGATATCCTTCCGGCGTTTTTAATAGCGATTGTTGTTGGAAAATTTTGGATTCGGCGCTATTGAGGCTAAACACGGCATTTGCACTAGTGTATTGTATCGCCGACATATAAGTTATTGTAAAGCTACTGTATTAGGCGGAGTTTCACATATAAACCTATGTGAAGGAAATTAAAAAGCACACTAATCTAAATATCAACGATACAATACACTAGTTTTATTCTTTCTAATAATCAGACATTATCTTTGTGAAAATGGAACGATTTTGGGTAAATAGAAATGGGAAGAAAACACAGATTGAATGCCTTCACAGGGTAGGCTGTGGTATGATATTGGTATGTGCGTACCCAATTTTTGAACGGTCTGAAAGGAGCTTACTATGTTACTGCATGTAAAAGACAATGTTTATTACACGGGTATCCGTGACTGGGAATTGCGTATGTTTCACGGGCATGAGTTGTCCACTTTCAATGGATCAAGTTATAACTCCTACCTCATCAAAGATGATAAGACGGTACTGCTGGACACGGTATGGGCACCGCACACAGAAAGCTTTCTGAATACTTTGGAAGCGGAAGTGGGTATCGCCAACATTGATATGGTTATTGTCAACCACAACGAACCGGACCATGGCGGCAGCATAGTGGCGCTACTTGAAAAAAATCCGAACATCGAAGTGGTTTGCTCGCAAAAAGGCGTAGAAATTATCAAAAAGCACTTCCAAAACCCGGATTGGAATTTCCACCCGGTCAAAACCGGCGATACGATTAACATCGGAAAGTCAGATCTGACCTTTGTGGAAATGACCATGATACACTGGCCGGATTCCATGATGACCTTTATGTCCGGCAGTAATATCCTCTTTTCAAATGATGCTTTTGGTCAGCATTTTTGTGGACCGAGCATCTTTGCCGATAAGGTGGATGCCTGCCTGGTCTGGGCGGAAGCGTTTAAGTACTTTGCCGGCATTTTGAGTCCTTTTACGGCACTGATCAAACGCAAAGTGGCTGAAGTGGTGGCCATGAACCTGCCACTGGAGATGATTGCCCCTTCCCACGGTGTTATTTGGCGGGAAGATGTCCTGAAAATTGTAGAAAAATACGCCGAATGGTCGGACGATTACGACGAGGGCTGTGTTACCGTCGGTTACGACACCATGTATCAGGCAACAAAAAAAATGGCAGAAGCCATTGCCCAGGGCATTGAAGAGGAGGGGGTGCCTGTGAAACTGTTCAATACAGCTGCCTCTGACCAATCGGACCTGATGACCGAATTCTTCCGCAGTAAAGGCATTGTTTTGGGCAGCAGCACGGTCAACAATGGCACGTTGCGTTCCCTGGCCGGGGTGGTGGACGAAATCCGCGGGCATAAGCTGAAAGGGAAAATCGGCTTCACCTTCGGTAGCTACGGTTGGAGTGGTGAAGCGCCGAAGCACCTGCAAGAGGGTTTGACGGAAGCAGGGATTAGCATTGTGCAGGATCCGGTCATGGCGAAATATACGCCATCGGCTGAAGAACTGCTTGCCTGCAAAGAAGCGGGAAAAGCTTTTGCCGTGAAGATATTGAATGGCTGAGTAATGATAAAACATTTTATTTTGGAGGTGTACCATGGTTGTATGTCATTTGAAAGACAGTGCCCAATATGAAACTCTGCACCCAAACCTGAAAAAAGCGTTCGATTTTCTTCGCTGCAGTGACTTTTATGCCATGGAAACGGGCCGTGTGGCCATTGACGGGACGGATGTCTATGCGTTGGTGCAATCGTACCAGACAGCAGACCCGGTCGATAAAAAATGGGAAACCCACGAAAAATACATGGATATTCAGTATGTCGCTTCAGGTAAAGAGACCATTGGCTGGTTGTCCATTGGCATGTTGGAGCCATCCACCAGTTATAATCCAGAAAAGGACATTCGCTTCTACCACGACGATGGTCCAAGCACAGCACTGCGCCTGGAAGAAGGTTTTCTGGCTTTGTTATTGCCCGAAGATATCCACAAACCGGGCTGCATTGCCGAGGCGTCGGAAGAGGTAATCAAAGTGGTTGTCAAAGTGAAGATGGTTCCGGAGAAGGCTTAGCTTGGAGCATGCAGTAGCGCGGGTATGAATTTTAGTATGTTTATCATTTTTGTACAGTGCTGAACCGTTATAAAACCTCACTGAGTTTTCATATTCATGCGCAACTTCTAAAACGAGGCAAGATTTGGAAAGGGAAAAACATGTCCGAACACTATTACACGGAAAACCCCACATCGGAAATGAAGGAAAACACTTTTCAAAGCAACATCAAAGGCCCACCGCTGACATTCACGTCAGTCAGCGGTGTGTTTTCTTTTGAAACGCGCGTCGATAAAGCATCGGCACTCCTCATTCATGCGTTTGAGCCCACCCAAACAGAAGAGGTTCCAGGAGCTATCCTGGATCTTGGCTGTGGTTATGGAGCCATAGGGTTGTCGCTGAAGGCACGTTTCCCACAGAAAAAACTGGTTTTAACAGACATCAACAACCGTGCTGCCGACTACGCCCGGAAAAATGCTGTACAGAATTATCTGGATGTGACGGTTGTGCAGGGAAATCTTTACGAAACGGTTCAAAACACATTGTTTTCAGACATTGTGTCCAACCCGCCCATAGCAGCAGGGAAGACCATCACATTTGCGTTGATTCGTGAGGCAAAAGCGCATTTGCACCATGGCGGGGCGCTATGGCTGACGGCGTTTCACAATAAGGGTGGAGAAACACTGAAAAAAGAAATGCTCCGGGTGTTTGGGAATGTGGAGGACGTGGTAAAAAGCGGAGGCATGCGCGTCTATCGCTCTTGTTGTAAGAATTCTGAAAATGATGGCAGTGACGCCTGAAACACTTCGAAATTGTTGTTCCACTGGCACAACTATTGAGTTCGTCTCATTTCATCGCTTTATAGACTATTCCCTGGAAAACTCCGACGAGGAGAACGACTTTTTATTTATACTTGCGGTTTGGACGCTCACTCATCCGATTTTTTCCGTTTTGCAAACTCTTTCAAACGGTGCATGGAAAAATGCTCAATGCGCAGCGTCTTCAAAATCGCATCCTGTTTCTGAGAGAGTTTTCCTATACGGTTCTTCATGCGCTTCAAGTTCAATTTATTGCGCCGTATCTGCTTTGAAAATGTTCCTGTAAGGCGACCTCGCAGTTGATTCATCTTTCCGACGACACGGAAAGAGTGGATATCCGATGTCATTGGGGCCATGTGCATGGCTTCTTCGTAAACTTCAAGAATGCGCTTGCCGAACACCTCTGCGGAAAAGTTTTCAACAACAGATAATCCGCTCTGAACTAGTGCTTTTGCCAATTGTTCATCCGTCAGTGTCTTTTTTATCTGTTCGGCAAGCATGTCCACATTGTCGAAAAGAAAGCCGGACTGACCAGACATGATAAAAGAAGAAAAACTGATGTCGTTTCTGGCCAGCACCGGAATACCAGACGCCATGGCTTCAAGCACCGTCAAGCCCTGTGTTTCGGTTTTGGATGCGGTCACAAAAACATCTGCTGCGGCATAATACGCCGGGATTTCCGACCATGGACGCGAGCCGGCGAAAAACACGACGTCGCGCAAGTCCAAATCGGACACAAGGGATTCCAGAATCTCTCTTTCCGGACCATCGCCAACGAGAAGAAATTTTGCACCAGGAATGGTTTTCAGAACCGTCGGCAGGGCATGGAGTATCATGTCAATGCTTTTTTCCTTTGCTACCCGTCCGATACAGACAATTAGCGGGGTTTCCTTAACCAGTCCGTAATCCGAGCGGATTTTATCTCGTGTTGCTGTCTTGTTTTGTATTGCCTGAAAGCGGCTTAAGTCGATACCGGTCGGGACGACACGCAGGGGACGCTTTACGCCATATTCTGTTAGCAGGTCTGCAACCTTCTGAGTGGGTACCACAATGGCGCGGAAACCATCGCAATAGGCCCGGGTCAACACCTTCACAAGTGCATTGGAACCGCTTTCAAAATGGCCTTTCGTTACATAATGGGCATAATCTTTGTACATAGTATGGTAAGTGTGCACAACGGGAATCTGCAGTGTGAATGCCATCAGTTTTCCAAAATGGCCAAGACCAAACTCTGTTTGTGTGTGAATGACATCCAAATGCACCTTACGCACGGTCCGTGCGGCACGTGGCGTGTAAAACAAGGCAAAACGCATGGAACGCAGGAAAATAAAAGGCATGGAGGGTAGCCGGAAAACGCCTGGAACGACAGGAACGCCTGGCTTTGCGGAAGTAAAGACATAAACATGGTGTCCCATGTTTTCCAGCGATTCGCGTAGGGTCTGCATGGAGCTGACCACACCACTGATTTCGGGGGCGTAACTGTCTGAGAATAAGCCAATGTTCATGGTGTACCTCTCTTGCTGTGATTGTACCCCAGAAAGTCGTTTCACGACTTTTCTCCGCAAGTTTTCTTGCGGGGAGGTGCAACAAAGTTGCAATCTGGAACAAATAAACATGATTATCCAGCATTCTGCGAATGTTGTTGCAAGTTATCTAGCGATAACTTGCAACAAAAAGTCACTCAGTGACTTTTTGAGATGCAATCATGTTGTCCACGGCTATTATGTTGTCTTAATCATATCCTCTTTTTTTTTGTGCGTCCATTGGAATCGCATTAAATTTCACGTGACCAATCAGGTAAAGCAACTGTGAGCTTATAAAAATGGGATTCTCTGTGGTCTGTAGTAAACCTGCAAGGTAGAGTTATTATGCGCATGAAGTGTGTGCAGCAACACCATCAAAAATAAACCATGCCAGGTAAATGAATAGAATGGTGTTTTCATCGAAATGTAATTTGGCTGTTTCCATGTGAATTATGCGAAAAGGCTTGCAATAAAAGGCGTTTCGGTGGATAATGACCTTACTGGATACTGGCAGCCATTCGGTTGCTACAATTGAGAAAACAGTCTTATAATATTATCCAATATCTAAATACAGGGAGGGAATATGAACATGGGATATGCATTTCCAAGAACAACAGTTGGCGGGGTTTCTTTGTCCCGCATGCTCATCGGTTCGAACTGGATTCTGGGCTACAGCCACACTGGGGCCGCTGCCGATGCGCTCATCCATTCTAAAAATGGCACACCGGAGGCGATTGCCAGTTTGGTGGAAGTTTATTTAGATGCCGGTATTGACACTATGATGGCTCCTTTTGTTGGTCAGGAACTCTTGATGAAAGGCATCAAAATGGCTGAAGACAAAACAGGGAAAGGCCTTATTCTAATTGATACACCGATTATCAATGTGGATGACACAGCTGCCGGCCGCAAAGAAGCCGCCGCAACCATTGCTGCCAGTAAGAAAAATGGTGCAACGTTCTGTCTAATGCACCATTCCAGTGCAGAACAACTGGTGAACAAGAACAAAAAGACAATGGATCGTTTGCCAGACTACTTAAAAATGGTTCGTGATGAAGGCATGATTCCAGGACTGTCCGCCCATATGCCGGAACTCATTCTGTATTCAGATGCCAATGAATATGATGTGGAAACCTATGTACAGCTTTACAATTGTCTGGGATTCTTAATGCAGATAGAAATTGAAACAGTCAATAAAATTATCTGGGAAGCCAAAAAACCGGTCATGACCATCAAATCCATGGCAGCCGGCAGGGTAACGCCATTCGTTGGTTTGAATTTCTCCTGGGCAACCCTGCGTCCGCAAGACATGGTTACTGTGGGCTGCATGACACCCAAAGAAGCCGAGGAAGTAATTGAAATATCCCGCGCAGCCATGGAAAAAAGACGTCCGGAACTGGAAGGTCGCAGCAGCCCGGCCCAAACAGACCTGACTAATAAAAAGGAATATCATACCTTTTAGCTTGTTTGTAACCGCAGCTCAGGGGACAGTTCTTATATAGAGGACTGTCCCCTGTTTGTTCAATGAGATCCTTATCATGCAATGGACAACCCACGTTCTTATATAGAGGACTGTCCCCTGTTTGTTCAATGTCCAGTTTCATATTTTGTTGAACTATGGTATTGTATTTATGGTTTCACTGCAAGAACTCATCGTTAAAATAGAAAACAATAGTAAATGTGGTGAAAACAACTGATTTGATGCCAAAAGTGCGGCGCACAGATCACGATATTGGACTGAAATTGGTCATTTTCACTCAATTTCAGTCCCTTCGTAACCGAAATTTGAGTTCTTACACCGGAATCATTTATGGTTTCAGAGAAATTTCTCCTTTAACGCCATACATCATTCAACAAGATTGTTGCTTCAGCAAAATCGCTAAGGGGTGCATTCATGGATAAGGTTCTAGGTATTATTACATCTGCAAGTCAACTGGCCGTTAAGCTGCTCGACTACTACAGTGGTCTATTCTCAAAAGGAATTCTGCGAACAGCCTCCGGGACGGTTTTTCTTTTGCTAATCATCATGCTCATTGTTCTATATTTTAAGCAGATTGGCTACATCCTTACCCGGCCTTTCTTAAATGGTATCGCCGACTGGTCGGCCGCTTTGGTGATGCAGCGCAGCGAAGATCCCGGTACGCCCAAGCCCTATGTATTGCATATGCGCCTGTCCATGCGGGAGATGTTCCGTATGGCTTTGGCGGATGTTGGCCTCTACGGCAGAACAGATACCGATGCCATGGCAGCCATCCTGGTTCGCCGTAGCCGCACACTGTCCGAAGATGCCAATTACGGCAGTTTGCAGGGGTTGGTGAGGCGGTCGGATTCGTTGCGTAAACAGTCTGCACGCTATATGAACCTGGTACGGGCCATCGAGCGTGAACGCGCCGGCCGTCTGTCACAAAGGAATGATTATTATGCGGATGCTTCCCACCTGGAGGAACTGGATTTACCCAATTATCCCGGAGAACCATTGAAAGGCTTTACACAAAGCTTGTATGCAGCAATGTTCTTCAATAAAAACAGCTACCATGGTTTTCGGAATCTGATTCGTTCCGCTTCGATACGACCGGAAGGAAGCACCATGCGTTTTCACACGCAATCGGCTCGAGAGCACTTTGCGGACCGGATGCAAAGCAGCCTCAACCGTGGCGTGCCTTATGTATTGTATGCTTGGCTCTTGTTACCGGGACGAGGTTTGCGTTTTTCTGTGATGCGTTACCTCTTTCAGTCTTCGGCAAGGGATAAGACCATTCCCCTTGAAGGGGAGCGTGGACCGGGCTATGAAATTCGTTTTGAAACAGAGCGCAGCCGGCAGCAATCCACCTTTCGCTTTGAAATTTTGACCTCCGGCCCGGCCCTTTTTCGTGCACTGCAGGAAACGGGTACAAAGGAAATGATGGACTGGGCAGCCGGTAATGCCGCCATTGAAGGGGTTTTGTTGGGTAATATTGTCCCAACAGAAGCCGGGACGGTTTCCCAAAGGCACCTGCTCAGCGAAAAATACCGTTTGGATAACCCTTACGACCGATATGTATTGGCAGATGCCATTGGTCATTTTGTCGCACAACAGGCTGAAACCATTGGTATCAGCGATGTGATGCGTGCAGGTGCTGGAAAAGGAGGCGTATCATGACAGAGATATTTCAAGGCTTACTCGACCAGTTCTCCACCGTTTTGGATACGTCTATGGTGCAACCGTTATTTGGCTTGAAAAACCTGTTCTGGCTCTTCCTTGTCATTGAAATCGTGGTAAGGCTCTATCTCGGTTATGCATCCCGGACGTTGACAGAATCGGATCCGGATAATCATCAGGATTTGGTACGGCGCTTTTGGATAAAAATTGTTTTACTCATTTTTTTCCTGCGCCCAGTCTTTATGGCGTCAAACCCGGATTCCGGCCGATATACAGCCTTCCTGTTCAATGAACTCATTAACGGATTCTTTGTCCTGAGTGCCTTCCTGCGCCTGCGCTATATCCGTGCAGATGAAACGCGTTTTGAAGAATGGACGGAGTTGGATGCAGCAGAAGGTATGATGGAAGAAAAGCCGTAGAATTATGAATGATTCTACCGTAATAACCCGAAAATGCTCCAATTTGATGCCAAATCGCGGCGCACAGACCGCGATATTGGCCTGAAATTGGGCATTTTCAATCGATTTTGCCTCCTTTGAAGTCGAAATCGGGGTTCTTACACCAGAATCATGAATGATAAGCTGTAGACCTGTGAAAGATAAACTGACGGCCTGTAAAAAATAAGCTGACAACCTATAAAAGAGAAGCTGTAGAACTGTGAAAGATAAACTGTAAGTATCTGAAAGACAAATTGTATACATATGAAGGATAAAACACTTTGTTTTGGATGTCCCCGCCTGTGCGGTGTCAACCGTTCGTTGGAAAAAGGCTTTTGCGGCATTGGGCTTGAACCGGTTGTCGCAAAGGCTTTTGCGCATTTTGGCGAAGAACCTTGCATCAGCGGGACGAGGGGCTCAGGGACCGTTTTTTTCAGTGGCTGCAGTCTGAACTGTTGCTTTTGCCAAAACCATGATATTTCTTTGGGTAATTATGGTATATCTGTGACCGTGCAACGGCTTGCAGAAATTTTTCTTGAATTACAGTCGCAAGGGGTTCACAACATAAATCTTGTCAATCCGACACACCAGGGAAAAGCCGTCAAAGCAGCCCTTGCGATGGTTTCAAAAGACCTCATTATTCCTGTGGTGTGGAACAGTGGTGGCTATGATTTGCCGGAAACGATTGAAGACATAGCTCCCTATGTTGACATCTGGCTGCCGGACATGAAATATTACTCACCATTGCTTTCCGGAAAACTTGCCCGGGCAAAAGATTACTTTTTGGTGGCATCCAAGGCCATTGAGAGAATGGTTGAATTTTCTGGGAAAACCGATTTTTGTTCTGACGGTACGCTGAAAACAGGGGTTATTGTACGCCATTTAATCTTGCCGGGATACGTGCAAGATAGCTTACATATATTGGAGTGGTTTGCCAAAATGTTTCAAGGCGATGTGATGCTCAGCATCATGGCCCAGTACACGCCTATGTCCGGGATGACAGGATCCCTCGCCCGCAGCATCACAGAAGCGGAGTTTCATCGGGTTTTGGATAAGATGCAGGTATTGGGCATCTGTCATGGCTATATGCAGGAGCTGTCGGCAACAGGAACGACGTTGATACCGGTTTTTGACGGCTGCGGGGTTTTGAAAGAAGACCAAGACGGAGCATAAAGCATCAGCCATGTGGGAGAGGGTGTTTTTGACGACAGTGGCGTATTTGAAAAGGATAGATTTTGCATATAAGTATCAAACTTGCAGAAAAAAGATCAGACTTGCAGAAAAAAGATTAATGGCTGTGGCATTTGGGAAAAAGACCACAGTGTACAATAAAAAAAATGACAGTTGAAGGAGACAACCATGAGAACTGCATCGGACAGGCAAAAAGTACCCTGTGTCGGCACCTACCATGTGGCCATTATTGGTGCCGGTGTGGTCGGCGCTATGATCGCTCGGGAGCTGTCCAAATACCAGTTGGACGTAGTCATCCTGGAAAAAGAATCGGATGTGGCAGCGCAAACCAGCAGTGCCAACAGCGGCATTGTCCATGCGGGCTATGATGCAGAGCCGGGATCGCTAAAGGCGCGCCTGAATGTGATTGGCACAAAAAAAATGGCCGTCGTGGCTGAGGAACTGGATGTTCCCTACCGGAACAACGGTTCTTTGGTTTTGGCTTTTGATGCGGTGGAGCTGGACAAAATACAAAAATTATATGCACAGGGGCTGGAAAACGGTGTTGAACACATGCAGCTTTTGGATGGTGCAGGCGCAAGAGAGATGGAACCTGCCATCTCTTCCCACGTCATTGGTGCCTTATATGCACCCACAGCCGGTATTGTTTGTCCCTATCAGTTAACGGTTGGCGCGGTTGAAAATGCCGTGGATAACGGTGTGACCCTGTTGCGGAACTGGGCGGTTCACCGTATTCACCGGCTGAAAGACGATGCGTTGTCTGCAGCTGAAGAGGTGAAGTCCTTACGTTTGTCGGACAAAGAGGAGGTTCACACTGGAACGACCCCGGTCGATAAAACGAAGTCGCCAACTGAGAAAGACTGTGTACCGAGTGATAGTGCCCCGCTCGGACGCAGTGTACCGAGTGATAGTGCCCCGCTTGGACGCAGTGTACCGAGTGACAGTACCCCGCTTGGACGCAGTGTACCGAGTGACAGTGCAACGCTTGGTCGTAGTTCTTCATCATTGGCGGAGCCAGTCGTTGCAAACCCGATTCCACGCTTTCTGGTGCAGTCGGACAGGGAAAATCTCCTTTGTGAAACCATCATCAACTGCGCCGGCTTGTATGCCGACGATGTCGCAGCTATGGTCGGAGATCGTTATTTTCGTATTCATCCAAGAAAAGGGGAATACCTGCTCCTGGACAAACAATTGGGCAATACTGTCAGCCATGTGGTCTTTCAGGCACCGGGTCCTATGGGCAAGGGCATTCTGGTTACGCCAACGGCCGATGGGAATTTGTTGCTGGGGCCGAACGCCGAAGAAGTGTCAGATAAAACAGATACAGAAACATCAACGGCCGGCCTGCAAAAAGTGGCCGAGGGTGCGCGACGTTCCGTGCCACAGGTGGACCCGAGGGCGGTTATCCGCTCTTTCGCCGGTTTGCGAGCGGCGGCAGACAAGGGCGATTTTATTATTGAGCAGTCTCCAAAAGTCAGCGGGTTTTACCATGTGGCGGGCATCGAATCTCCGGGGCTCTCTTCGGCACCGGCCTTTGGAGAAGAGGTGGTTTCTTTACTCAAAACGGCGTTGCCATTGGTTCCCAAAGAAAACTGGCAGCCTTTGCGCAGGAAGCGCCAGCATTTTCAGACGATGATAGAAGGAGACCGGGCGGAAGCCATCCATCAAAACCCGTCCTTTGGCAATATTGTCTGCCGCTGTGAATTTGTCACGGAGGCTGAAATTGTAGATGCTGTGCTGCGGTCTGCCGGTGCCAGAACACTGGATGGTATTAAACGCAGAACCCGTGCCGGTATGGGACGTTGTCAGGGCGGCTTTTGCACGCCCCGCATTGTGGAACTTCTGGCAAAAACGCTGGCCATTTCACCGGATTCCGTTACCAAAAGCGGTGTCGGCTCTCATATTTTATCCGGCCCTTCAAAGCCTGAAATCTGTCCGGTGAAAAGCCCGGAAGGCTTGATTGAACGCCTTGACCCGCATGAAGTCCCAGTCTTATCGGGGAAATTAACCCTTCCGGAAAAGGCGGCTTTGGTGGTGATTGGTGGAGGACCCGCTGGTTTAGCGGCAGCCCTTGAAGCCAAAAAAACCGGAATTTCAGATGTTCTTATTTTGGAGCGGGAAGACGGTCCGGGGGGCATTTTGGAACAATGCATTCACCCTGGCTTCGGGGTACATTTATTTGGCGAAGAATTGACCGGCCCGGAGTACGCCGGGCGTTTCATCCGTGAGGCACAGACAGAAGGCATTCGTATTTTTTCACAAACCACAGTGCTGTCACTAGATGCCGATAGAACCGTGCGTGCTGTCAGCCCGCTATATGGACTGATGTCCATCAAAGCCGGTGCCGTTGTACT
>JBBRWP010000023.1:0-21557 GCA_038249175.1 Acetivibrionales bacterium | reverse complement strand
TGCTCTGCTGCCAACGTTTAAAAAATGGACAGAGGAGAAATAAACGATGAATACAGAAAAAACCATCCTTGTGACCGGCGGTGCCGGCTTTATCGGTTGTTGTTTTGTCCGACATATGCTAAGCACCTATCCGAACTATCGCATCATCAACCTCGATAAATTGACCTATGCGGGCAGGATGGAAAACCTGCACGATGTGATGGACAATCCGAGGCACATTTTTGTGCAGGTCGATATCTGTGACGAAGTTGCAGTGGAAAAGGTGTTCAAGAATTACCAGCCCGATGCCGTTGTCAATTTTGCAGCAGAATCGCATGTGGATCGCAGCATCTCCGATCCGCAACTGTTTCTAAAAACAAACATTTTAGGCACACAAACCATGCTCGAAGCCTGCCGGAAGTTCTGGCCGGCTGGCGGTTCACACGGCAAAACAGTGGAGGGTGAACCACAAGTGAACTTGCAATACAAGTATTTGCAGGTTTCTACCGATGAGGTGTATGGTTCTCTGGGAGCAGAAGGTGCCTTTTGTGAAACTACCCCCATTGCACCGAACAGCCCCTATTCTGCGTCCAAAGCTTCGGCCGACTTGTTTGTGCGCGCCTATTATGAAACCTATGGATTAAAAATGAATATTACCCGCTGTTCCAACAACTACGGACCCTTTCAGTACCCGGAAAAACTTATCCCGGTCATGATTTTAAATGCGCTGGCAGACAAGAACCTGCCGGTCTACGGCGATGGCTTGAATGTGCGCGACTGGCTCTATGTGGACGACCACTGTAAAGGAATTGACACGGTTTTGCACAAAGGCCGGAACGGCGAAGTATACAACATTGGCGGGAACAACGAGCAGACGAATATACAAATTGTGAAAATGCTGTTAAGAGCACTGAAAAAACCTGAAAGCCTCATTTCCTATGTGGAAGACCGCCTTGGACATGATCGCCGCTATGCCATCGATGCAAGAAAAATCAAGGATGAATTGGGTTGGGAACCGCAGATGGGCTTTGAAGAAGGTATGCAAAAGACAGTAGCATATTATCTGGATATGGTGGAAAGAGTGAAAGAATGACACAGGAGACCCGCCAGAAAACGACACATAAAACCGGTTCTCTTTTGCATCGATTTGTACGCTTTGGAAAACTTGGTATTTTTGTCCTGAAAAATGTGAATTTCCATACCCTTGAGCGTGCGGTCACTTATGTTCGCCGCCATGGATATCGCGCCCTGCGGGGAAAAATGCTTTACAAGTTCTCGCGAAAAGAGCAATCGGCTCATATGCCTATTCTAAAAACAGAGATTTCCTGGCACATGGCGCAGGATCTGCATCGGTTGGATGCCCCCGTTAGCGGGTTTTTTCGTTTTCCGGTGAACGGTTTGAAAATGATTGAGGTGCAAACAGTGACATCGGGGCATATCCCGGGCCCCCTGCAGCTGGTTTTAAAAGATGCGGAGGGCATCGCGCTTCAAAAAAGTATTGTGCCCGGCATCCAGGTGCTGGATGGCGATTATACCCGTTTCCCGCTTGAACCCGTGGCCGATTCCGAAGGTAAAATGTTTCATTTTGAAATCAAAGCGCTTGAAAAGCCTTATCCGTCTGTGTTTTATCACCACTATGCCAGCTTGCGTGACGTTACACTGGACATGCCCGGCAGCATCAACTGTCGTATATTTGCCGATGCCTGGAAGGGAGACGAATACGAACTTTGGATGCGTAAGTGTGAACCGGTGGCAACGGAATTGGAAGAACAAAGAGAAACACGCTTCAATTACGAGCCCCTGATCAGTATTTTGGTGCCCATGTATAAAACACCGCTGCCATTGTTTCAGGAAATGCTGCAGTCAGTGCAGGCACAGACGTATGCGAAGTGGGAGCTGTGTCTGGCTGTGGCCAACAACAGCATGGAAGAGTCGGACGTTCTTTTGTGGCAGGCGGTACATGCTGAAGCGGAAAAAGATGCGCGCGTCCATTGTGTTCAGGTCACAGAAAACCAGAATATTGTGAATAACAGCAATGCTGCGGCAAAACTGGCCAATGGAGACTATCTGGGCCTATTGGATCATGATGATACCCTGGCACCGTTCGCCTTGTTTGCGGTGGTTTCTGAACTAAACGGGATGAATGCTTCCGACGCGACTGTCACGGTCCATGCGGGTGGTTCGGCCGTATTGGTCCATGATGCTGGTTCGACCGCATTGGTCCATGCGGGTGGTTCGACCGCATTGGTCCATGATGCTGGTTCGACCGCATTGGTCCATGCGGGTGGTTCGGCCATATTGGTCCATGATGCTGGTTCGACTGTATTGGTCCATGCGGGTGGTTCGACCGTATTGGTCCATGATGCTGGTTCGAACATCTCTGTCCATGCTGAGGGAACGATAGATGAGATCGATGTTGCTGTAGATGTATCTTCAGGTGCTTCGGTATCTTCGGAACCTGCAACGGACATAGACTTCCTCTACTCGGACGAAGACAAAATAGATGAAAATGGTAAAATTCGTTCTTCACCGCACTTTAAGCCCGATTTTGCACCGGATACCTTGCGAAGTTACAACTATATCTGCCACTTCAGCATCATCAAAACGAGCTTATTCCTTGCAGTTGGCGGCTTTCGACCCGGTTATGAAGGATCTCAGGATTATGACTTGTTCCTGCGCGTGACTGAAAAAGCCAAACACATTGTCCATATTCCACAAATTCTCTACCATTGGCGGGAAACGGCTTATTCTACGGCTCGCAACATCGGGGTAAAGCCCTATGTTGTTGAAGCGGCGAGAAATGCTTTGCTGTCCCATTTAGAGCGTCTGGGGATGCCAGGTGCCGTCGAGGATGGTGTGGCACCAACGACCTATGGCGTCCGCTACTCTATTTCCGGGGAACCCCTTGTGTCAGTGATCATTCCAAACAAAGACCATGTGAACGATTTGAAAACCTGTCTGAATAGTGTTCTTAGTAAAACCACATGGACGAATTATGAGATCCTTATCGTTGAAAACAATAGCACAGCGGCAGCCACTTTTCAATATTATGAAACCCTCAAAGATGAAACGCGTGTACGCGTCATCAACTATACGGGTGGCTTTAACTATTCGGCCATTAACAATCTGGGTGCGCGTGAAGCCAAGGGAGACTTTCTGCTACTCTTGAACAACGACACGGAAGTCCTCTCGCCCGACTGGATGACACGCATGCTTGAACATGCCCAGAGAAGGGATGTCGGCGCTGTCGGGGCCAAGCTTTATTATCCGGATAACACCATTCAGCATGCCGGGGTTATCCTTGGATTGAACACCTTGGCAGACCACGCCTTTAAAAATGTGCAGAAAGAAGTCATCGGCTACTTTGGAAGAACACACTTAATCCAAAACGCCAGTATTGTGACCGCGGCCTGTATGATGATACGCAAGGACGTGTACTTTGAAATGGGTGGCTTGGATGAGACTTTTGCTGTTGCGTTTAATGATGTGGATTTGTGCATGAAACTCCGTCAAAAAGGCTATTTGATTGTATTCACACCCTATGCGGAACTGAGCCATTATGAATCAAAGACCAGAGGACTGGAAGATACACCGAAGAAGAAAAAGCGTTTCCACGCCGAAGTGCTGCGCTTTTATGAACGCTGGGGCTTTCCGAACGTCTTGCGAGATCCTTACTATAACCCGAACTTATCTTACGAGGGGAGCGGCTATGATCTTTCCGTCTGGTAGCAGGCGTGACGCGGTTTTGCCAGAATATTAAGGAGTATATACATGTCCAACCGTCCTGAAAAAAAACCAAGTCTTGAGCACCGGTCCAATTCTGTTTTTTCCATTGTCATTCCTTCCTGGCATGGGATTGATTTGCTATTGCAATGTCTGGACAGCGTTTTTGCGCAGCGGTTCACCGCGACACCTTTGTCCTATGATATCTATATTGTGGACAACGGTTCCACACAAAACGAGCGTCGACAGTTGCTGCAGGCTTTTCAGGTGGTTGAACCCGACTGTTTCGAAAAAGAAGCCATTATTTTTTCGACAGAAAAAAGCAGAAGGATCGATGGCCAGGATGAATCATGGATTCACCTTATTTGCAATGCAGACAACCTTGGCTTTTCCGTGGCGGTGAACCAGGGTATTCAGGCATCCAACGGGGATTTTGTTGTGCTTCTGAACAATGATATTGTTCTGGAACCCTATTTTCTGCAAAACATATTTGATGCTTTCCAAAAACATCCGGACTGGCTGCATGCGGCAACGAAAATACGCCAGTTTCATCACCGGGAACGGCTCGATGATGCAGGAAACACCCTTTTGGTCACCGGACGTGCTGTGAAAATCGGATATGGTGAAATGGATGCAGGTCAGTACGATGCACCACGGGTTATCTTTTCTGCCAGTGGCGCGGCGGCTGTATACCGCAGAAATTTCTTTGATATTGTCGGAACCTTTGATGAAAGTTTTTTTGCGTATTTGGAAGATGTGGATATCGGATACCGCGCCCGGCGCATGGGTTACGCTTGCGGATGGATACCCACAGCTGTATCCTATCACATCGGCAGCGCATCCACCGGCAGTATGAAAAATGCTTTTACGGCAAGACTTTTGGCACAGAATCAGGTGAACCTTCATCTGAAAAACACACCGTTTTCCCTCATGCTTTTGCTTGGTATTCCTTTTTTTGCCGTTTTATGCTGGCAAGGGATACAGTTTTTCCGGCAGGGGAAAGAGGTGGGTGTGGCTTTTCTGCAGGGTTTACGTCTGCAGTCCAAACAGTTGCGGGACATGCTGCAAAAGCGGCGCGAAATGAAGAACAAAAGCAGACAGACCACGCCGGAACTTTTGCGTGAACTGATTGTGTTGGGTATGCAGTACCAGGAGTCGAGAAGAAAACGACTGCGGTAGAATCATGAAATGACATTATTTAAAACGTCGCCTGGTCCATTTTCGATGATAAAGCAGCCATGATTTGAGGTTCACCCACATATAATACAGCTTTTTGTGCTGATCCCGCTGCCATTCATGGAAGACATGGATGTGCGGTACAAAGAGGGTTCTGGATACTTCGTTGACACGGCGTGTGATATCGGCATCTTCCAGATACAAAAAGAAGGCTTCATCAAAACCATGAATTTGCAGAAAGACTTCTGTTCGAAAAAACATAAAACTGCCGCTGGCATATTCCACAGCAAAGGGTTTGTTATAGCCGGTTTCACGCATTTCAAACCAATCCTGTCGCTTGCGGAAAGCAGTTTTAAAGACCAGTCGTATAAACAAATCCCGAAAGGTCGGGTGATGTTTGCACAAGTATTGTAATCGCCCGTCAGGGAACAGAATTTTTGGGGTTAGCAAACCAATGTCGCTGTTTTCATCCATGTATTGAATCATTTCCAGGAGTGCACCCTGTGGCACAATGATATCCGGGTTCACGACCGCATGGTATTGGCTTTTCATTAAAGAAAGTGCCCGGTTGTGTCCGGCGCCGAAGCCACGGTTCTTTTTTTGAGGCAGCCACTCAATGAGCCCGGGGTAGTTTTCCTGGGCCAGCTTAACCAAAGCGGCCGTGTTGTCGGAGGAATTGTTATCAATGACGATAATTTTATAGTCCGGTAAAACATCGCCGGCATCCGGAGAAATGTTGCACGAGAGGCTGTTTTCGCCCATCACAGCAGCAGGCGTCATCCCATCCACCAGGCTGTCGATGACATTACAAATATGTTTTTCACTTTGATAAGTGACGATGGCTATAGTCAGAACGGGCATTGTATTCCTCCGCGCTAAATGCGATTGCATAAAATTAGAAATTTATCAAAAAGGGTATCATGCGGCTCCGTGGCGAAGGAGATTGTCCATACGGATATTGTCAGCACGGATATGGGTTTCTTTCGCACTAGATGCGATTCAGTAAAATCAGAAGTTTCATCAAGATACTATCATACCACGATTGTCGATAAACGTCTGCTTGCAATGCATACCGAAGACGGTTTATAAAAGAAGTATTTTTTAGACAAAAATGGTTTAATATGTTTATATTTTTTTCTGATATTTGCGATTTATAGCCGGGCAGGTACACTTGTTGAAACAGTTTTGCCTGCTTGCTAATTCCTGAAAAATGTCCATTTTTTGAAAAACGTTTGAGGCGGTTCTTTTGGCGTGCCAGAAAAGATATTTTTTGGCCGACAGTGTTTTGTCCGTGCTGTCGGTATAAGATAGTGCTTTTGGAATCATACACCACTTTTCCAAAGGCGGAAACCACCAGATAGCACCACCAATCGTGCAGCAGGGTGCCTTGGCAGATGTCTTCAAAGTGTTCTGAAAAGCCAGCCAGAAGGATATTCCGTGCAGCCGGGTTCATCACGATGGTCGCACTTGTGACAATGTTTTCAACAAGGGCGTTCGCAAAAGCAGCTGCTTTCAACGCTTTTTTGGATAAGCCAATGGGTTTCAGTGCCGCATCTGTGAGCTGTAAGCGTGATGTGTACAGGAGCGGGAGGTCAGATGCGTTTTCGGTGGCATTTAAGCAATTAATCGGGCGGGCAGATGCGTTTTCAGCGGTATTTGAGCTATTAAGAAGGCGTTCAGTTGCTTTATCGGCGGCATTTAAGCAATCGACCGCGCGCTGCAGTTTTTCCGGCAGCCATACGTCATCCTGATCACAGAAGGCATACCAGGCAGCGTCATCCGGCGCCTCTTTCAGCAGCGTAAAGAAGCTTTTGATAAATCCAAGGTTCTTGCCTTTTGTAACAGAAAAGGTGAAGGGGGTCTCTGATTTTCTTTGTGCCGGCTGCTGTACTGTTTGTTTCGTAAATCCAACCGCCACATTGGTATCCATTTGGGACGCCACCGCGTATGGCATCGTGGCCGTTTGTGTCGTGAATGTGTTTATGGTGTTGCAACCGGATTGAAGTGTCACCTGCTTTGGTAGCATAGCCACTTGTTGTGCAAAAGCATCCAACACATGGCAGGTATCATCGCTGGAACCGTCGTCCCGTGCCATTAAGTGGATGGGACACTGAAGTTTTTGTGCAGCCAGCGATGCCAGTTGCTCCGGCAGGTATCGTGCACCGTTGTATGTGGATAGCAATAGTATCATCTTATTCTGCACAGATTCTATTTTTTCATTACGGTTCATGTTTCAATCTCCCCATTCTGTGATATCAATAGTATCATAGTTCTATGGCGGGGTCGGTGTGGATAAAGTTAATCTTGGAACGAGGGAAATATCAATAGTATCATAGTTCTATAGCGGGTGGCAGATGCTTTTTGAGCGCACAAAAAAGACAAGAAGCGCCTATGATGCGCGCGTCTTAAAAAGAATAGAGAAGGTGCTGGATGTGTTGATTCCGATTGCCGGAATCACGGCCATGGGTATTGCCGGCTTTGTTTTTTTTAACGTGCCTGATAACCCCTTTGTTTATTTCGATCTTTTCTTCGCAACCTGTATGGCTGTTCTGTTTTTGTTGAGAAAAATTCTGCCTACAAAAATAAAAATCGCTGTCATTGCAGCCTTAACACTCCTTCTTGGGGAGGCAATCATTCTCTTTAGGGGGTTTACCGGGAACAGTATTCTGATGTTCGTCCTCAGCAGTCTATTGGTGGTTGGATTTCTGTCATTGTACAGTGGCATCCTTTTCAGCTTTGTGTCGGTGTTGTTATTACCCATTGTGCCAATTGCTACACGACTGGGTTTCATCGATTTCAAAGGTTATTACGATCCTGAATTGATAGATCCTATTGAATGGCTGGTACAAGTGATGCTGTTCGCATTATTTGAAGTGGTTTTAATTGTCATTATCAACGTGATCAAGGTGAATCTGGCGCTCAGTGTTCAAGAGACCGAAAAACACATGGAACGTATTGTTGACATGGCTTACCACGACCAGCTCACCGGCCTTCCAAATCGCGCAAAGTTTATCGCCAGTATGACCGAGGCTGCAAAGAAAAGGGGCTGGCTTGTTTTGTTTGATGTGCGCGGCTTCAGCCTGGTCAATTCCATCCATGGTAACACCATGGGGGACAAACTGTTAAAAGTTATTGCAGATTGTATACAGGCAAACCGCAGGGGAAATGAGTACGTTGCCCGAACCGGCAGCAATGAGTTTGGCTGGTATTCGGAGGACATCAGTGAAACCGAATTGATTGCACGTGCAAACCTGTTTGCGGGGCATGTTTATGAGAAGTTACTCGAAATAGAGTTTCCGAGAATCATTCTTTTTAATACCGGCTTCGTTTATATGAATCAGGAAACTGACAGTGCAGAAACGTCTATCCAAAAAGCGTATATTGCCATGGAACTGGCTAAAAGCAAGGGTGTTTCCTATATGATGCGCTATGATGCCCTTGCAGAGGAAGCTTTCCGCAAGAATGAGACAATTATTAACCTGCTTGAGCCGGCCATTCAGAATAAAGAATTCTTCATGTGTTATCAGGAAAAAATAAGCCACAAAATCAATAAAACCATTGGAGTTGAAGCTTTGGCGCGTTGGAACTGCAATCCCTATGGTTCTGTTTCACCGGTTGTCTTCATACCCTTGATTGAAAAGTCAAGCTTGAACAACGCCTTTGGTAATATGGTCATCGACCTTGTTTTCAATGATATACCGCAGCTGTTGAAGAAATATGGTGAGGATATTTCCGTTTCTATTAATATTTCACCGGCACACTTTTTATCCTTTTCATTTATTGAGAATCTCGTGAATACTGCAGAAAATAAGGGTATTTCGCCTTCGACCATTATTTTGGAAGTAACGGAAGAAACCATGATTGACAACACAGAAGAGATGATTCTGGTTATTTCAAAGCTGCGCAAAGCAGGGTTCAAAATTGCTTTGGATGACTTTGGTACCGGGTATTCTTCGCTCAGTTACCTGGCTTTGCTGGATGTTGATGAACTGAAAATTGACCGGTCATTTGTTTTCCGGCTTGGAGAAGACCCCAAAATAGAGGCACTTATCCGGTCCATCATCAGCCTCAAAGAAGCCTACCAATTCTCCATTGTTGCTGAAGGGGTTGAAACACAGGAGCAGTGTGCAATCCTGAACCGTCTTGGTTGCGATATTTACCAGGGTTTTTTGTTTTCAAAACCGATTCCCATCGGAGAGCCGGTTCAACATAGGGATTTTCCAACGCATCGATAAACGGATGAACAGTATAAGCTTGGCGAACTAAAAGCGTATGATGATGTTGATAAAATGTTTGAGGACATGAGGATCAACCTGAATGAAATTTAAAATTGTTTTTACAAAATCATTTGAAAAGAGTTTAAAAAACGAGAAATTTACAAAGCCAGCACTTGACCGCCAAGAGCAGTAGCTTCTTCAGTGCTGTGTGTAACCATAATGACTGTTTTACCCTGTGTAAACTGTTTGACATAGGCTATTGTTATCTGTTTCGTTTCTTCATCCAGACCTTTGAAAGGTTCGTCCAAAAACAATAAATCATAGGGTGCCAAAATGGCGCGCACTATGGCCAGCCGACGTTTCATGCCGCCGCTATATTCCTTGACCGGTTTTGATAAACTGTCTGCTAAGCCGATTTGTGTGAGGTGTGCCACAATTTCCTGAAGGTTATATTTGATATCGCAGACAAGACGAATATTTGCAAGGGCGCCGAAATCTTCACAGAGGCGGTCTTCCTGAAAAACAGCACTTTTTTTCAAGGAGGTACCGTGAATCTGGCCGCTATCCGGCTTCAGAAAACCCATGAGCATGTTGAGTAGTGTTGTTTTGCCGCAGCCGGAGGATCCCATCAGACAAGTGAGTTGTTGCGCAGGAAAAGTGGCCGAAAACCCACTGAACACGGTTTGATTGCCAAATTTTTTGTTGATGTTGGAAACGGTGATATCCTGCATATCTTTTTCTTCTTTCTCCTTCAAATTCTTTTAAAATGCTGTGTTTCGACGTCTTCACCGATACAATTGTTTCTGTGCTCTAAGCTTGTGGCATTGTGAATCTATAGCCCGGGTTCATAATAAAATGGATTTTTTTATGCCTGTGTCGGTTTTTATTTGTTGTGGCTTCGACAAAAATAATATCCAGTGGCTGCTATCCCGTTGATTTTTCCAACTGTACAAAAACTTTTTTCAATATGACAAGAAAAATCTTTTCAAAGACTATACTAATGGCCACAATAACCACCGTCCACGCAAAAAGGTCGGCAGAACTTAGGTAAATTTTTGCTTCATACAGTTTTTCACCAATGGAACCGTCCGGTATGCCAATGACTTCTGCGGCAATGCCGGATTTCCAGGACAGACCAATGGAAACACTGCAGGCAGAAACCAAATAGGGCTTGAGGTGGGGCAGGTGTATATATTTCAGTTTTTTCAGCCAACCGACACGAAAGAGGGCGGCCATTTCCATCAGTTTGGCATCTGTGCTTTTGATGCCTTGCAGCATGTTTGTGTAGATGATTGGCAGGACCATTAAAAAAGAAATAAACACAGACAGGTTCCTAGAACTGAGCCAGATGAGGCACAGAATGATAAAGGAAGCCACGGGCACCGATTTGATGGTTTGAATGAAGGGATGAAGCAACACTTCTACATAATGCGCATGTCCGGCCAGTACCGCCAGCAGACAACCAACAATCAAGCCCAGAAAGAAACCAGCCACAATACGTAAAAAAGAAAAGCCTACAGCACTGAGAAAATCGATCTCAATGCTGAGGCTGAATAAACGTACGGCTACAGTAAGGGGCGTCACCAGTAACAGACTTTTTCCGAGCAGCATGGCACCGACCTGCCAAACGGCCAGGGCAAAGAGCACAGCGGCTGCTTTTTCAATTTTTTGTCTGTTTGGCTTCATTTATAGCCATTCCTCTTTTTTTGCGTAGTCACAAAACTTGTTGAAAATGCTGCGCATTTTCAGAGTATCTTCGAGACAAGGGCTTTGTTACAAAATACCTGCCTGCTTATGTTCTCTGGTAACGGGGTGCTAAAGGCTTGTGCTTACGTTCTGCTGGCAGTTAAAACAATGGCTCAGTATCATTTCATTATGGCATTAGGTAAAAATCATCGCCGGGCAATGTGCCGCCAACGGCTTTCGGATTTTGATTGAACAAAATACTCAGGTAGCCTTGCAATGCGGTTTTCATGTCCGTGCCATCTATATAGGTGATGTTGCAGTAGGGGATGGCTTTCTGAGCAATGGCGGCTTTGACAATGCCGGTTTTCTCTACCATTGCAGCGGCTTCTGGAATATTGGCGTTTACAAATTCGGTCGATTTTTTATATTCATCCAAAAATAGTTTGATTTGTTCCGGGTGCTGTGTGTAAAAATCATTTCGGACAACCAGTACGCCGGTAATCATGGTACTGCCATTCTTCAGATCGTTCCACACTTTCGTCAGATCTACAGCAATGCGCAAGTCGGGCAATTTTGTTTGAGCAACCGTTACGTAGGGTTGGGGCATCATGGCAATGGCGCCGGGGTTTTCAGAAAGCAGGGCGACGACTTCTGTCGGTTCACTTTTCCATTCAATCGTAACATCTTTATCCGGATCCAGGCCTTGTTCTGTAAGCAGGTAACGGAGGTTGTATTCCGGGGTGGAACCTTTGCCTGTGGCGTAGATTGTTTTGCCTTTCAAATCGGCCAACGATTGCACCGCTGTACCATTTTCTACGATATATATCACACCGAGGGTGTTAATGGCAAGCAGTCGAATGGCACCTTTGGTATTGTTGTAAAGGACAGATGCAAGATTCGCCGGAATGGCGGCCACGTCCAGTTCGCCCTGAATCAGTTTGGGTGTCAGCTCATCGGCTGAACCGGCGATGGTGAAGGTGTAGTTATTCGCAGCTGTGCCTTTTTCCGCAGCGTCGATCAAGGCAACCATGCCCATGGACGTGGGACCTTTTAATCCGCCAATGCGAATGTCCGCGGGAGCAATGGTTGCAGTGCTTTCAGTTGGCGCAATGCTTTCGCTGGCAGCCGGGGTCCCGGATGCAGTGGCCTCAGCAGATGCACTTTCGCTGGCTGCCGGGGTTTCGGAAGCTAAAACGCTTTCGGTGACAGCAGGGCTGACCGATGCTGTTGTCGATGGGGTGGTTGCCTGACAGGCAGACAAAACGAGGGTGAAAAGGGCGACGATGCAGAAAAGTGATAAAGTTTGCTTAATTCTTTTGTTTTTCATAAGGGTACTCCTTTGCTTTTTGCGAAACCTGTTGTTGTGAACTTTGGAATGTGCTTAGTACGGAAACTTGTTGATGTGGCTATGGACGTTTACTGATTATCGGTGTGTTGATAAGGTTATGGATGTTTATTGATCATGTGCTTGGATATTTGGTACATAAATACCGTGTGGTTGCCTGTAATATTCTTCATGATTTAAAAAAATATTTCTTTTTGGTTTACAACACTTCTTTTTTGTTTTGTTTGGCAACAATCGTTTTCGTGCTGACACCCTGCACCATGCCCAGTTTGCCCGAAAGTGCACTGGTCACATCACCGGGAGCATCCAGCACAACACAAATAATGGAGACTGCACGGTCTTTGTAGGGGATGCCAAGCCGACCCACCATGTATTTTGCATATTCATGCAAAAGTTCATTTACCCGAACCGCGGCGTCAACGTCCTCGACAATAATACTTATGACGGATATTCTGCTTTCCATAAAAACCTCCTTTCAACAAAAAAACCGCACCTAAAGTGCGGAATACAGCAGAAACCCTGAAAATACAACGCATTTTCAGCAGCCTTTTTGCGAACAACGAGAACGCAGGAGGCCTTAGTCTGTTTATCCATCACCTTTCCATCCGGGCGAACCCAAATGCGTCAGGATCGTTTATGCTTTTTTTGGTTCTGATTGTCTTATAACGCTAGGTCAGAACGCTAATACCATTATCGACTTTATGGGATCGTAATGCAATAGTTAAAATGTTAACAAAGTGAGCCCAAATAGTTTTGAATTTTGTTAGAATGGCTAGAATCATTGGAATCATCCATGATTCTACCGTAAGAACTCGAAAATGAACCAATTTAATGCCAAATCACGGCGCACATCCCGTGATATTGGCCTGAAATCGGCCATTTTCAATCAATTTTGCTCGGATGAACACTTTGGGTATTTATTCTTCAACATTTATCCATTTCATTGACAGCCTGCCCCGGTACTTGCTACAATGAATAGGCGGTTTGGACACAGCATTTACCCTTTGACAGGGCTCGACTCAAAACCCAAGTGATTTGTTCGACATGTCTACTAAAACGGCAATGGACATTCACAAAAACAGCCAATATATAACACGGAAGAGTATCGAAGCGGTTATAACGGCCCTGACTCGAAATCAGGTTGTCACGTAAGTGGCACGAGGGTTCGAATCCCTCCTCTTCCGCCATTTTGATTGAAAGCCCTTGCATTGCAAGGGTTTTCAATATTTTATGAGAATTATATGGAAAATGCAGAGGCTAAATCTGAAAATGCGCAGCATTTTCAGCAGGTTTTGTGCGAATGCAACGAGGACGCATGAGGTATAAATCTGAAAATGGAAAAATTTCATCCCTTTTTGTGCCTGAGCGAAGCGAAAGGCATGTTTATAAACCTGAAAATGCGCAGCATTTTCAGCAAGTATTGTGCAAACTTGACGAGGACGCATGGGGTAAAATGATAATATTAATCTGAAAATGCGTAGCATTTCAGCAAGTTTTAAGCCTTCATGAAGAGAAAGGGGCCATTAAGAGATGAATATTACTGAAACAGAAATACAGAAACAGCTTTTCGCGCTGCAGGATTTAGAATACAAAGCATTCCAGTGTAAACTGATGCCAACGGTTCAAACGGAAACGGTCATTGGTGTTCGAACACCGGCACTGCGCGCGCTGGCAAAAATACTGGCCGATACACCGGAGTCCACAGAATTTCTTCAAATACTGCCGCACCACTACTATGAAGAAAACAATCTCCATGGCTTTTTGATTGCAGGAAAAAAGGAATATGCTACAGTGATAGCAGACCTGGAAGCTTTTTTGCCCTATGTGGATAACTGGGCTACCTGCGACATTCTCTCACCTCTTATTTTCAAAAAACACTTGTCGGAACTTTATGAACAAATACAACGTTGGCTACAGTCAGACCACCTGTACACCGTTCGTTTTGGCGTTGGCATGCTGTTGGGTTTCTATCTAGACACGGCCTTCCGCCCTGAAATGCTCACTTTGGTCGCATCGGTAAAATCCACCGAATACTACATCAATATGATGATTGCCTGGTACTTTGCAACAGCACTGGTCAAGCAAGTTGACGCTGCATTGCCCTACATACAGGAAGGGTGTTTGGAAAAATGGACACACAACAAAACGATACAAAAAGCGGTGGAAAGCTACCGCATTTCTCCTGAAATGAAGGAATGTTTGCGTGCGATGAAAAAATAATACAGCGTTTTGACAAGTCTGATCATAGGATGAAAAAAACATCGGCAATATTCAAAAAATATCAACAATATTCAAAAAACATCGGCAATATTCAAAAATTATAAAATACTTTTTGATTTTATTTGCCGATAAAGTGATATACTTAATTTGTTGGATGTTTGTGTGGAATGATTTCATCAAATCTACAAAACTCAACAGCGCGAAAAAATTTACTTATTCTTTAGCAAAATTGAACCTGCTATACTTCTTGTCTTTAACAAGTCTGCACACTACACGATATCCATTGTCTACACTGATGACGTTCGAGAACTTAATTGGAGGACTTGAAATGAAAGTTCTTTCAGTGACACAAACCGCAGAAAGGTGGCAATGCTCGGAGCGGAGCGTGCGCGACTACTGCAGCAAAGGGAGAGTGCCCGGTGCTGTGCTGACAGGAAAAACATGGGGCATACCTGAAAATGCTAAAAAACCGCAACGGAAGAACAAAAAAACAATGTTGCCGCCAACACTACTGGATTCTCTGAAAAATGAAAAAAACAGTCGCACTTCAGGCGGCATCTATCATAAAGTGCAGATAGATTTGACATACAACTCTAACCACATCGAAGGGAGCATGCTTAGCCATGAACAGACACGGTTCATCTTTGAAACGGCGACCATTGGCATAACAGAAGGCGCCTTGAATGTAGATGATATTATCGAAACGACAAACCATTTTCGCTGTATAGACTATATTCTAGACCATGCAACCCATACGCCAAGTGAGAAGCAGTTGAAGGATTTGCATTATTTGCTGAAGAATGGAACGGAAGACAGCCGAAAGCCTTGGTTTGCCTTGGGTGAGTATAAAAAAATGCCCAATGAAGTTGGCGGTATGGAAACGGTTTTGCCAGAAGATGTTCATCAGCAAATACAGGTGCTTTTGAAAAGCTACAATACCATTGAAACAAAAACACTGGATGATCTCCTCCAATTTCATGTGACTTTTGAACGCATTCATCCTTTTCAGGATGGGAATGGTCGTGTTGGCCGCTTAATCCTGTTCAAGGAATGCTTAAGGCACAACATCGTACCGTTTATTATTTCGGAGGGGCTTAAAATATTTTACTATCGTGGCCTGAAAGAGTGGGATAACGATAAAGGATATTTACGGGATACTTGCCTGACCGCACAGGATCAGTTTCAGAAAGCAATGGATTATTTTAGAATTCCATACTGAATCATCTGTGATTCTGGTGCAGGAACCCCGATTTCGACTCCGAAGGAGACAAAATCGGGGTTCCTGCAGGATATTCATCCGTGGCGTATGTCAAACGCGAAGGTCCTTAAAAAAATCAGTCAACAGCTTCTTGCAAGCGACTTCCATCATACCTTCGTAGACAATAACCCTATGGTTTAGCCAAGGTTCATTGAATAAATTGATGACGGAACCGGCCGCACCGGCTTTTGTGTCCCATGTACCGAAGTAGACAGCCCGCATGCGGGCTTGTATAATGGCCGAAGCGCACATGGCGCAGGGTTCCAGGGTGACGTAAAGATCGCACCCGTCCAGTCGCCACGATTGAAGCGCAGAACAGGCTGCTTCAATGGCCATCATTTCGGCATGGCCAAGCACACTTTGTTTTGCTTCTCGCACATTCCAACCAAAACTGATGATGGTGCCGTCTTTGACAACAACAGCACCCACCGGAACATCGCCGGAGGCTTTGGTTTTTTGTGCTGCCACCATGAGTGCTTCTTGCATAAACGGGTTAACGTGTGCCGTTAATATCATGTCGAACTCCGTTTCCTGTCGATTGAAATTGCTTAGAAAGTCACATGTTAAGTTCGTTTCCTGTCGATCTCAATGGTAAAGGAAGTCACAAGCTGAGTTGTTAATCTCATGGCGAACCTCTTTCAAGCGTTGGTATCAAAACGAGTACTCTGTACCAATTAAAAATGCACCAACAGGCATGGTGAAACTTGGCTGTGCTTGTTGTTATCAGTCAGAATGAACAAGTTTTAAATGTCACAGGCTACTCATTGGCCTTCGCATACCACTGCACCACAGCTGAACCAATCGCTGAAGCCATTCGCGCCTGTTCAACCGGATCAATCAACTTTTCAAACTCCACCGGGTTGGGCACAAAGCCCATCTCAATGAGAATTGAAGGTGCCCAGGTGCCGCGAATCACATAGAAATTCTTTTTATTCAGACGTCGGTCTTTTTTGCCCAGACCTTCCACCACGTTTTTCCGAACGGCTTCTCCCAAAGAAGCAGCCAGGGGTTCACGATAGAAAACAGAAAAGCCGGACAGTTTAGAAATATCCACATTATCATTCATGCTGTCGGCGTGAATAGCAATGAAGAGGTCGGGTTGCAGTGCCCGTGAAATGTCTAAACGAGCCTTCAAAGACACAAAACTGTCGTCTGTGCGTGTCATCGTCACCATTGCGCCCAGTTTCTCCAATTCGGCCTTGATCACCCAGGCATTTTCCAGGTTGATATTGCGTTCTGACCACAAGCTGCCCAGGGGTCCAATGGCACCGGTATCACCATCCGGATCGTCCACATCCCCACCATGGCCGGGATCAAGTAAAATGGTTTTCCCTGTAAGGGGTCTTTCTCCGGCAATAGAAACGATATGCCTTTTTAACACAACGTGGTAATCCAAGTTGTTCTGGACCGGTGCGAAACCATCAAGTTGCTCACCTTCTTTGATGGTGAATATGTACCGCAGGCCGCTGCCACTTTTTTCGGTTGACACTGCTGAAAAAAGAGTATTTTCAGATAAAACAGGGAGAGCCAGCGACGTTGCCAGCGGCACAGAAATCCTCAGTTTCTTTCCGTCATAATTCGTGGTAACTGCCACAGGTGCCGACATGGAAAAACGGAAGACATCGCTTGTGCCACCAACGGCATAGTCTGCAGCAGATACCGTTGCAACGATAGGATTCTTTTCTTTATCCAATCGTATCACATTTGTTTTTACAAAAAGGCCAGAAGCCAGGCGAGCATAATTGCTCACGATGCCTGTCACCGCATCCCTTGTTCCTTTTGGCAGGTAGAACCAGGTGCCGCCGGAAGTAGACATTTCCTGATAGCTCTCGCTTGGATCTCCTGTCATTGTGGCGTAAAAAGGAGAACCCGGCATCACGATGCCCACTTTCGCCGGCGCTGAGCGGGTTTTGGTTTTGCCAAGGTAGGTCGATTTATAGACTGGTGCGCCGGCATCCACCACGCGTGCTGTGCCACTTTGTTTGGGCATCACCCAGGAAAATTTGTACGTGGTGGGATAGGTGCCTTTGCCCGGATTTTTGGTGGTGGCCGGGGTCATATTGTAGGTCATGCCGCCTACTTTAACCGTTACCTTCGCACCGATGGGGGCCGTGCAGGAAAGCACATAAGTTTCTCCGGGTTGGCCGTATAAAGGTGCTTGCGGATAAACGGAGCTGGACGGGATTTCTGCGGAAACCATTTTGATTGGAGAAGCCTTTGCGCCTGTAGATGTTTTATTTCTGTACAGGTTGCGCACGACATAGCTGCCTTCCTGCGAAAGCACCACAGTGTTATGTCCTTGTGTCAGTGGCACCAGGAAACCGAAAAAGCCGTTTTCGGAGCGGTTATCCACGCGATTTCCATTATAATAAAGCGTCTTGTCCGGATTGGATGTCCCCGTAATATAAAAACTGCTATAGTTTGTTTTTTGACTGCTCGGGGGCCTGGCTACTTTCAACGCTTGAACACCGAGTTTACTCGCCGCAACGTCGTCCAATCCCAAAAGACTTAAAATCCTCGGTACTTGCGGTGTGGAAAAGCCATCCGCCTTTTCCCATATCCCTTTCAAAACATCCGCCAGACCGGGTCTTTGAACAAAAGACTGATAGCTAAAGAAAACAGAGCCTTTCACGGCTGACTGTTTTTGATTGACGGCCATTTGTTTTTCGAGTTCCACAACACCATAAAAAGAAGAGGCCGGGTCATCCGCATCCATGCGATAGGCTGCTTGACCAATATATAAGTCCACATTTGTGCCTTTGACAACATCAACCCACCAGTCGGATATTTTTTGATAATCAGCGATTTTGTAGCCAATCTGCCAGTAAATCTGCGGCATGATGTAGTCTATCCAGCCTTCTTTCACCCATTTGCGTGTATCGGCTGCATGGCTTGTATAAGATTCAGAACCGGCCGTATCGCTGCCTTTGGGGTCAGAAGAAACATTTTTCCAAATGGCAAAGGGACTGACCCCAAAACGAAGTTTCGGATTTTTTTGATGAACCAGAGCAGATACATCCTGAATCAGGCGGTTCACATTATCCCTGCGCCAATCATCCAATGTGGCTGCGCCCTGGCCGTAGCGGAAATAGGCGGTGCTGTCGTCAAAAGGGGATGCGTACTTGCCATTCGTCGTTGCTTTTCCCCCGGCACTGATACGGGTGCCACTTTCTTTTGTAGCAGAACCGTCCGGGTAAAAATAGTCGTCAAAATGAACGCCATCCACAGCATAATTGTCGATAATTTCACTGACACAAGAAAGCAGGAAACTTCTGACTTCGGGCATACCCGGGTTGTAATACAAATTACCGTCTTTGTGCCGGATGACCCAATCCGGGTGAACTTTTGCCGGATTTCCGTTTGCCAGGGATGCGAGCGACGTGTCCGGGTCTGCCGCGCTACTCTTAGTAATACGGTAAGGGTTCAGCCAGGCATGCAGTTCGATGCCGCGTTCATGGGCGGCGTCTATCCAAAATTGCAGCGGGTCGAAGCCGTCTGCCGGTGCCATGCCCTGCATGCCGGTGAGGTATTTGGACCAGGGAACCAGTTTAGATGCGTAAAAAGCATCAGAGGTAGGGCGCACCTGCAAAAACACCGCGTTGAAGCGATGCGATTTTGCGAAGTCCAGCGCTTCAAGGGCTTCCTTCTTCAAGGCGGCGACATCGGTTGTTGGTTTTTTTGGCCAATCAATGTTCACAACGGTGGCAACCCATAGACCGCGCAATTCTGTTTGCGCACCGGGAACGCCGGGAAGTATACCTGCCGGGGTATTTACAGGTACGATAAATGCTTCAGGTGTTTTGCCAGGTGCAGAACTATAAGTTTTTGCCCCTTCGTTTTTTGTCCCGTCACTGGTACCGCTGCCAGTACCGGTCATCACGGCTGAAAGCGGGGTGAAAAGCAAAGGGATGGAAAGTACAGTAGCCGAAATCATTCGTAAAATGTTGTGCATATATAATTCACCTCTTAATGATTGTTTCAAACCCTCAGGGGGCTGCATTCTTTTAATATGCGAAGCAGTTTTTTAATCTTGCAGAGGTCGAAACGCTCCTGTTCGACTCTTCACCATGATGCATGCGAAGCAGTTTTTTAATCTTGCAGAGGTCGAAACGTTCCTGTTCGACTCTTCACCATGATGCATGCGAAGCAGTTTTTTAATCTTGCAGAGGTCGAAACGTTCCTGTTCGACTCCTCTCTATTATACATGCGAAGCAGAAGCCGGGACGGTGCGATACACAATTGTTGGAGAAACGTAACAAAGGTGGGGCTGGCAACGACAAATCATGGGTGCGGGTTTGCCAACGTATATCGCCGATGTGAAACCGTTGAACGGGTGATTCTGTGTAAAAACCCCGATTTAGGCTCCGGAGGGGCTGAAATTGATTGAAAATGACCGATTTTAGGCCAATATCGCATTATGTGCGCTGCGCATAGCACAGTGTCGAAGACTGATTTGGCATCAAATCGAAATATTTTCGGGTTGTTACACTAGAATCTCGGGTTCACACCGATTTGCTGGGTATTTTTATTGTATTTCACAGGTTTTATTGTTAATATGGTGAAGGCAAGATGATTCGGGCACAGGGATTGAAAGCATCGCAGTAGAGTAGGGGTAGGCTATGGGATTCGGAATGGATATCGGTATTGATTTAGGCACAGCAACGGTTTTGGTTTATATCAAAGGTAAGGGTATCGTGTTGCGGGAACCTTCTGTCGTGGCCATCGATAAAAACACCAACCGTATGTTGGCGGTGGGGGAAGAAGCCCGAAAAATGCTGGGGCGTACACCGGGAAACATCGTGGCCATCCGCCCTTTGCGTGAGGGCGTTATTTCTGACTATCAAATTACAGAAAAAATGTTGAAGCACTTTATTAATAAAGTTTCATCCCGCGGCTTTTTTCGCCTTTTTAAGCCGCGGGTGATGATTTGTGTCCCTTCCGGTGTCACGGAAGTTGAAAAACGTGCGGTTGAAGATGCAGCCATGCAGGCAGGTGCCAGAAAAACTTATCTGATTGAAGAACCCATTGCAGCCGCCATCGGCGCCGGCATCGATATAGCCAAAGCCTGTGGCAGCATGGTGGTAGATATCGGCGGCGGAACTACGGATATTGCCGTTATCTCTCTGGGGGGGACGGTTGTCAGCACCTCCATTAAAATCGCCGGAGATAAATTTGATGAAGCCATTGTGCGCTATATGCGGAAAAAGCACAATATTATGATTGGCGAACGCACGGCAGAAGACTTGAAAATTAGTATTGGCACGGTCTATCCCAGAACCCAGGAAGTATTTATGGAAATTCGCGGACGCAACCTGGTTTCCGGTTTGCCGAGAACATTGAAAGTGTCTTCTCAGGAAACAATGGAAGCGTTGGAAGAGCCGGTATCGGCCATAGTCGAAGCGGTGCATTCCGTTTTGGAACGAACACCGCCGGAACTGGCGTCCGATATCAGCGACCGCGGCATTGTGATGACCGGTGGTGGCAGCCTTATCTATGGCTTTGATAAACTGCTCCGGGAAAAAACGGGGATTAATGTGGTCATTGCAGATGAAGCTGTTTCCTGTGTGGCGCTTGGCACCGGCAAGGCGCTGGAAGATTTGGATCTCTTGAAAAATAACAGTTTATCCGCTTCCGGCGGGTATGCGTCACGATTGGATAGCTAAATGCTACCGCCTGTACCTAGTGTACTGTCTGGTTCAAATTTAACATAATGACAGTATCAGTGATTCATATTTGATTCTGGTGTAAGAACTCAAATTTCGGTTACGAAGGGACTGAAATCGATTGAAAATGCCCAATTTCAGGCCAATATCGCGGTCTACCAGTGCAATGCGGAGCATTGTACTGCCCCTAACGCCGCGATTTGGCATCAAATTGGGCTGGTCGCAAGCAAGCTTGCTGCTCGCCCATGCAACCTGGAGCATTTTCGGGTTATTACGGTAGAATCATATTT
>JBBRWP010000022.1:0-22782 GCA_038249175.1 Acetivibrionales bacterium | reverse complement strand
TCAGAAAAGCCCTATATAGCCGTTTTGCACCCTGATAATTTTGGTAAAAAAGAAACCCTTTCACAATGGGGCTGGCCGGATGTTTCGGCCAACTGGAACTGGAATGGATTTGAGGGCAAGCTGGTTAAGGTGGATGTGTACAGTCGGGAAGAGGAAGTGGTACTGTTCCTGAATGGTGTAAAAGTGGGCAGAAAGCCTGCCGGAAAGGCCAATAAGTACCTGACCTCTTTTGATGTGACTTATGCGACTGGGAAACTGGAAGCCGTCGGATTTACAGACAATAAGGAAATGAACCGACACAGCATTCAGAGTACCGGTGAACCGGCAGCTATCCGACTATCTGCCGATAGATCACAACTGAACGGTCTTTTTGGCGATTTGAGTTATATCACGGCTGAGGTTGTTGATGCAGAAGGCAATGTGGTGACGGATGCAGAAAATATGCTTTATTTTGCAGCTTCCGGTGGTGGCTCATTGTTGGCTGTCGGTAATGGTAACCCGAAATCAACTGAAAAATATACTGGAAATGTGCGATCTGTTTATAACGGCATTGCAACAGCTGTGGTGCGGGGCGGTGGAGGTAAAGGTAAAGGTAAAGGTGATATTCTGTTGACCGTATCCGGAGAGGGTTTGAAGCCGGCTTCCATTGTTATTTCACAGTAGGATTTATCAGATATATTTAGTCCCAATCATACACACAAAGTATATTTCCCGCAACCCATTGCGGAGATACATCCGGCTAAAGATGTATCTCCGCAATAAACCGTCGCAAATACACAACATGATTCTACCGTAATAACCCGAAAATGCTCCAGGTTGCACGGGCGAGCAGCAAGCTTGCTTGCGACCAGCCCAATTTGATGCCGAGTCGCGGCGTTAGAGGCAGTACAATGCTCCGCATTGTACCGGTAGACCGCGATATTGGCCTGAAATTGGGTATTTCCAACTATTATGAAAGATCATTACCGGTCTTTATTAAGCCATATGTTGGCTATATATCAACCAGACAGTACACTAGAATCAACATTGATTTTTATGATGTGTTTGAGGCCGTACCATCTGTGACCCTCTTGCTGATTCAAGCTGCTAATGGTAAATCCACCAGATCGAAAAAAGATGTCTACCGGAAAGAGAGAAAATCGAATGAGTATGGAAAAATTACCTCAGATTTCAATTGGAACTCATCAATTCTCCAGGCTTGTCGCCGGGGCCAATACCATCAACGGCGGATCGCATCTCAGCAGGTTTACGGACATGCAAATGAAGAAGTATTTTACAGAAGAACAAATTCTGGATCACCTGAATGCCTGTGAGATGTCAGGAATCAATACCTGGCAGTCCAATTATGGAAATTTAGAACTGTACAGGATGCATAAAGATAAAGGCGGAACCCTGCAGTACATTACACTGGGCGGTGAAACAGACGATGAAACAGGGAATCTTCAAAAGGCCAAAGAAGCCGGTGTCCTGGGCGTTGCGCACCATGGTGAAATAACGGATCAGAACTTCAAGAATGGACAGTTTGAAAAAGTAAAGGAGTACTGCAAAAAAGTGCGGGATACGGGTATGCTTGTCGGTGTTTCGTCACACATGCCTGATGCGATAGCCCGAATTCTTGATGAAAACTGGGATGTGGATTATTTTATGTGCTGCCTGTATGAAAGGCATCGTACGCGGGATGAATTGGTAAAAATGCTGGGTCATGCGCCGATACCCGTGTCCGAAGTATATCTCGACAGTGATCCGGATCGCATGTTTAAAGTGATGAATGACACGGAAAAGCCTTGCTTTGCTTTCAAAATTCTTGCGGCAGGACGTTTGTGTAATAATCAGGACACTGTTGAACAGGCATTTGAGACAACATTTAAGCATATCAAAAAACAGGATGCCGTTATTGTGGGCATGTATCCTGAGTATGAGGATCAAGTGAAACTGAACGCCGGATATGTGAAGAAATACAGTATCAACAAGGAGAAATTATAAGAAAATATAAAATTAGAGAAGTTTTCATTCCCATCTTATCTATGATTTCAGTGCGAAAAGTCGATTTTCGACTTTTTCATGCAAGTTGTTTTTTGCAACTTGCATGCAGCCAGCGGGGTTACCGCTGGCTGGCAGTGAAACCTTGCTTGGGTGTGTTACAACCACCCAAGGTGGCTGTAACAATGCAAGATGATAAAATCATCTTGCATAATAAGCGCACGAATGTGTGTTATTGCACCGGAATCATCTATCCTGAAGAATATCGCGAACAGCGAACCAGGTGCTAAATATAGCGCTTCACATCACGTCCTGTAACGAAAGCGTAAAGCTCAATATAGGGTTTGACGGTACTCACCATAATTTTTCCAATCAGCACCTCTTCAACCTGAAAGAAACCAACAGAAGCTGACATCTCTACTGTTATTCTCAATGGTTTTTCTTCGCCTTTATCAATCGTGACTTTTTCAATGGCAGAAGATGAGTATTTATGAATATCGCCAACACGGGACTCTTGGTTGATGAGCATCGGAATTCTAGATCGCCCTTTTTCCATATCACAGCCATCCGCAATCAGGATAATTCCCGCTTCGAGAGAATGAACCGTATGATGTGTCATATGTCCCATGATGCCTTCCAGAACGGTGGATTTGATTATGATTTGTCTGCTGATTTCATTGGGGATAATATGCTTGAGCACCCTTAATATGATTTGATCTGCCAAAACAAAAGAACTTATTTCATGGTTTTGCCTGCCAATGGACATACCAATATCATGCAAAAAAGCGGCAAGCAGTACAGCAATGCGGCTGTCTTCCACTGTGCCGATCTCTTCTTTAACAAGATTGGATACAATGCCCGCCTCTGTTAGGATATGAAACATTTTTAGAGCATTCAGGGTTACTTTTCTCATATGAACCGGACCGTGGTCATTAAAACCAAGTCGTTTTATCGATACAGTATTGGCCAACTCCTGGTATACATGAATTTCTTCATCATTGAGAACATAGTTGGCAAGTTCAAGTGCTTTTCCTTGAAGGTTGGCGATCATTTCACGTTCAATACTCAACTCAAGCGGAGATTTCATAATATTTTTCCTTTCTACCTAATCAATCAATGTCAGTATACCATGAACATTGTACTTTACCCATATTGTGATTGTACCCTAGAAAGTCGTTTCACGACTTTTTTCCGCAAGTTTCCTTGCCGAAGATTGCAGCAAAGCTGCAATCCGGGACAAAACAATACGATTACCCGGCATTCTGCGAATGCTGTTACAAGTTATCTGACGATAACTTGTAACAAAAAGTCACTAAGTGACTTTTTGGGATGTAATCATATTGTTTGCCTATTCAAAACACGTCTTCTGAATTCTGAATAAGGTTATTGAGAAATCTTTGCAAGGTGTGCTAAAATAATGTTGTCGGCAATCATGAACAGGTGCCGGACAAACACGGTCTATAACAAATTGTTCCCAAATTGACGAATCATATCCCGCAAGGGAATGAGAACGGAGGGCTTATGGCCAAAAAATTAAAAGGATCGTTTGCATCATCGCCACAGAATCATGCCGGTTCACGCATCCCCATTCGGAAAATTACCATCATTGGTCTACTGTCTGCGCTAACCCTGGCCTTGTCATTGATCCCTCAAATTGGATACATCACTGTTCCCGGTCTTGGTGTGCAGATTACCATTGTTCACATTCCGGTTATTATTGCCGGTATGGTGGAAGGACCGATTGTCGGTGCATTCGTTGGTCTCATTTTTGGCTTATCCAGCCTATACACAGCCGTCATAACACCGCTGCCCATTGCTTTTGCTTTTCTGAATCCGCTGGTGTCCGTTCTGCCGCGTCTCCTCATTGGTGTGGTGTCCTGGTATGTTTATAAGGGCTTATTTCTTCTTTGGAACAAGAAAGCGCAGGGTGTTGTTATCGGCTTAGCCGCTGCAGCCGGAACCATTACCAACACCATTGGTGTTTTGGGGATGATTTACATTCTCTATGCCAAAAAGTTTTTGGATGCACTGGGCCTTGAAAACATATCTCCGGCGTTGGCGATATTCGGTTTATCCATGCCGAATTTCCCGTTGGAGCTGGCCGCAGCCATTATACTTTCGGTACCGGTCGTGGTTGCTGTGAAAAAAATGAACCGGCAACAAAGTTAACTTTGGCTGAAGTGTAATTATGTGGGAATAAATCTATTTAACAACAAATGATTTCACTGCAACAACTCAAAAACAATCCCATTTCAGCCATAAAACATGGCGCACATCCCATTTTTATGGCTGAAACGGGCTGTTTTCACCACATTTACTGATGTTTTTTATTCAATGAAGAGTTGTTGCAGTGAAATCACAAATATATTGTCATATTTTATTTCAAATGACCCGGTTCCATGAAATCAGTCTTTTTGAAAGGAATAACATGGGAAGAACGATAGGAATAGACATCGGCGGCAGTACAACAAAAATCGTTGGCTATGAACATGGAGAATTGTTTAGTCCAATGCTGGTTCGTGCAACCGACCCATTGGCTTCGGTTTATGGCGCTTTTGGAAAGTTCTTAAATGTGAATGCCTTAAAAATAACCGATGTCCAACGGGTGATGGTCACGGGCGTCGGAGCATCTTATGTTCAGGCCCCTCTTTTCGGTATTCCAACCGGGAAAGTGGATGAATTCCGGGCCATCGGTTTGGGCGGTTCAAAACTGGCCAGGACAAGCCGGGCCATCATTGTCAGCATGGGCACCGGTACGGCGTTTGTGAAGTTTGAAAACGGCAAGGCCTATCACCTTGGTGGCACAGGTGTCGGAGGCGGCACCTTGCTGGGATTGTCCAACCGTATGCTCAACATCCGTAAGTTTGAAGACCTTGTGGAAGCGGCCAGGGGCGGTAATCTCACCCATATCGATCTGGCCATTGGCGATATCACCAGAAAAACCATGGTCGGTCTGCCACCGGAAACCACGGCATCGAACTTTGGTAAAATCAGTGATTTGGCTGATCGGTCTGACCTGGCCTTGGGCATCATTAACCTGGTATTTCAGACCATTGGTATGATTGCTGTGTTTGCGGCACGATCCGACAATATGACCGACATTGTTCTGACAGGAAACCTCACCAATGTCCCCCAGTGCATGGATGTGTTTGATGCACTGAAGAAATTGGTACAAGTGGATTTTATTATGCCAGACCATGCCGAATATGCGACAGCCGTTGGTGCAGCCATGGTGTTTGAACGCGGCGACAGCTTTGATGAGGTTGAATAGTTTTGTCTGATGCAAAACATAAAATTTTATGTTTTGCGTGAAGGTTGCCTGTCATGACTTTTTTTATCCATGCTAAATCGTTTTACCTTGCTGTATACACGATGAACCATTGATGTCCCATTGAACCATCAGCATACGATGAAAGCGCTTATATAAGCAAACTTTCAGAAAGAAGGAACCCTATGCTGCAGCCGGATTCAGGTCTCTACGAGGCCGCATACCGAAGATGTTCCAGAAGAAAGTACGTTCCACAGCCGATGTTTGAACAAGATTATGCAACGCTGGCGGTTCTGGCGGACCGTATTCAGGAAGCCGTACCAAACCTGCGTATTGTTCTGTCACAAACAGGGGCAGAGCAGATTTTTCAGAGTCGACACGGCTATGGTTTTATCGCAGGTTCAAAATCCTTTATGGCACTGATTGTCAAAGGCGATGAAGTGCAGGATCTGGTTCGCCTTGGTTACTATGGGCAATGGATGGTTTTAGAAGCCACAAAACTGGGGCTTGGTACTTGCTGGGCTGCCGGTACATTCAACCGTTCATCGGCTGTCAATGTGCTTTCGCTGGATATCGGCGAAAAATTGATATGTGTTTCACCTTTGGGGGAAGCCTCACCTGAAAAATCAATAATAGAAAAAACAATGGCGCTGCTGGTTGGCAATAAAAAAAGGAAAAAAATAGAAGAAATCTATATCGGAACAGACATTGATAAACTTCTGCCTTGGCAGAGGACGGCTTTGGATTGTGCAAGGGTGTCACCGTCCGCCATCAATTTACAACCTTGGCGCTTCATTTGCAACAATGATAGAATGCGCATCAAAGCAGCACCGGGAAAGACCTATGAAGGTACCGTGCCTGTCGATTGCGGGATTGCCATGTTTCAGTTTGCCGTCGGTGCAAAACATGAGGGCATACACGGTATATGGACGGCAGCGCCGGATCCGTTCCTGGCAGAATTTGTGCCAGATGCACCAATCCGCCGCACTGACATAGCCAAAAAGGCCGGTGAGTAGCATCACATACTGCATAGTCTATATGGAACGGAATACAGCATCCGATAGGCAATAGCAAAACACAAAGTAGATTGATAAAAAGTCGATTTTCGACTTTTTCGTGCAACTTGATAAAATCATCTTGCATAATAACGCATGAATTTGCGTTATTGGACCGGAATCAAACGTGCATAATGGGTAATCATGATTACGTGGGACTGTGTAAAAATAAGGGGAGCGGGATATGTTCAGAAAAATTGCAGAAGAGAACTTGCAAAAGCTGAAAAACAACCGGTATCCGGGCAGAGGCATTATCTTTGGTGCCTCCGAAAACAATGAAAAAATGTTAATGGTTTACTGGCTCATGGGTCGCAGTGAAAACAGCCGAAATCGCATTTTTGTCAAGGAAGCAGAGGGTATTCGGACGGAGGCCAAAGATCCCGCAAAACTGACAGATCCATCATTGATCATTTACTGGCCGTACCGCAGTTTCAACACGGTTCATATGGTCACCAATGGCGACCAGACGGATACAGTTCATACAATGATGCAAGCAGGGGCCGCATTTGATGAAGCGCTCTGCTCAAGGACGTTTGAACCTGATCCCCCAAATTTTACACCCCGGATCAGTGGGTTTTTTGACAGTAGCAGTGAAACAGGATCATACACCTTATCCATTTTAAAATCGCAGGATGGTCAGGCAGAACACTGTGTCCGCTGTTTCTATCATTTTGAAGCGTCCATTGCCGCGATTGGGCACTGCATACATACCTACGCAGGTGACGGCAACCCCATCCCTTCTTTTTCGGGGGAACCCTATCTGATGCCGATGGAAGGCAGCTTGGAAGACATTGCAAATAGCTATTGGCGGGCGTTGGATAAAGAAAACCGGGTGGCCTTGTTTGCACAGGAAGTGGACAGAAGAACGAATGCTGTTGTAACGGTGCTTTTGCATCCTTGAGTTCTGGTAAGGTTGAAACACGGTAAGGATGAAACCTTGCAAGCATGAAGGCTTATAAGCATAAACCAGCAGACTAAAACATGTTTACGCTTTCAGGCAGCGTTGAGTCTATTCCTTTCCCATCGAGCGGGCATACAACCTTCTGAAAATGCTGCGCATTTCCAGAGTTATCCTCGTTCCATTCGTTTTATGAAAATCTCAACTTCCTAAATTTTAATTACTCAATGACTTGAAAGACTCATAAATACTGTATTTTTGAACAATTCAGGACGAATGGAATTAGCACTCAATAAAATATCTTCAAAACCGTTACAACCCTTTATTTTCAATTACTTCAATGGTTTGAGTAGTTAAAAACGTGGAAGTTCAGAGAAAATGTTAAATTTGCTGAAAATGCTCTGCATTTTCAGTGTTGCCCCAATTCTTTTTCCTTCGAACGGAACCAAAGCCTTCTGAAAATGCTATACATTTTCAGAGTTGAAAGTGAGAACAAGATGAAAGAAATGCCTGTTAAGTACGGTGCAAACCCCCATCAAAAACCTTGCAGCCTTTCCATGAAGGTCGGAGAGCTCCCTGTAACGGTATTGAACGGTACCCCGAGTTACATCAATTTTTTGGATGCGCTGAACGCCTGGCAGCTTGTGAAAGAGTTAAAAGAAGTGACAGGGATCACAGCAGCAGCCTCTTTCAAGCATGTCAGTCCTGCAGGTGCTGCGATTGGCTTACCCTTAACGAAAGAATTGGAAGCATCCTACCATATCAGCGGAAAAACTTTGTCACCCGTTGCTGCGGCCTACGCCAGAGCACGAGGTGCGGACCGTGTTTCATCTTTTGGCGATTTTATTGCTGTGAGTGACGAAGTGGATGATGCCCTTGCAGATCTGCTGCAAAAAGAAGTGTCTGATGGTATTATAGCACCGTCTTTTCAGGCTTCAGCCCTGGAGAAATTGAAGACAAAGAAAAAAGGGGGCTATGTTGTCCTGCAAATGGACGCTACCTACAAGCCGGCGGCGATGGAAAGCCGTGATATCTTTGGGGTAACTGTTTCACAGTTGCGCAATGAGATCGCCATTACGCCGACTTTATTTGCAAAATGCGTCACAAAAAACATAACAGTTCCGGCCTCTGCCATGCAGGATCTGCTTATTGCAACCATTACCTTAAAATACACCCAATCCAATTCCGTGTGTTTTGCATACGGTGGTCAGGTCATCGGTGTAGGAGCCGGCCAGCAATCCCGCATCCACTGCACCCGTCTGGCCGCCGGGAAGGCTGATATCTGGATGCTGCGCCAGCACCCGAAGGTATTGGATTTACCCTTTGTAGACGGCCTTTCAAATTCTGTGCTGGACAATGCGGTGGACCAGTACTTGCGGGATGATATTACCGAAGTGGAACTGATCCAGTGGCGCACCCTGTTCAAGTTTGTTCCTGAAAAATTGACATTTGCTGAAAAGATAGCTTTTATACAAACTTTTGAAGGCGTTGTTTTTTCCTCTGACGCTTTTATACCTTTCCGTGACAATATTGACCGCACGGCGGCCAGCGGAGCAAAGTATATTGCACAAGCCGGCGGATCCGTCAGGGATGACGATGTGGTTGAAGCCGCGGATGAATACGGCATGTTTATGTGCTTTACCGGTCTTCGACTGTTCCATCATTGAATATTGACGAGATGAACAGTCGGTCACAAGTATTGTAGACACTTTATACCGGATGCAGGAATGACTCTGGTGTAAGAACCCTGATTTCGACTCCGCGGGAGGCGAAATCGAATGAAAATGCCCAATTTCAGGCCAATATCGCGGTCTACCAGTACAATGCGGCGCATTGTACTGCCAATAACGCCGCGATTTGGCATCAAATTGGAGCTTTTTCGGGTTATTACGGTAGAATCAGGAATGATAACGGAAAAAAACATGCAGTCATAAAAAAAACAATCAGGAGAATTGAACAATCTTATGAAGCAACAAGGATTCAGGAACATTTTTGACACAAAAGGCGAGCACTGCCTGTGATCAAAAATGTTTCGGGAACTTGCTGTTTTTTATTTTACTGGCAAGGTTGACTTCTGTTCCTACCGAATGTATAATTATGCATATCAATGTATTAATATACAACTTGGAGGAAATATGATGCATGAAAATGCTTGCCGGATAAATTGGGTGGATGGTCAAGAAGAAGATAACTGTGCCACATCTGTGAACCTTATACGCACAGCAGAAATTGGACCTGAGAGCACCGTGCTCGAAATTGGCTGCGGCTTGGGTCAGCTTTGTGGTGAGATTGCTTACCTCAGTGGCGCACAAACTTTTGGCATGGACAGTGGTCATATCACAGTGGAAAAAGCCCGTGCGGTGTACCCGGCAGTGACTTTTCTATATGGTTATGCCCATGCGATTCCCTTTTCTGAACCGGCTTTTGATGTGGTTATTCTGCACCAGGAGGTTTTATCTGAGGCATTGCATGCAAGCTCTTTGTTTTCTGCTGTCATCCGTATCCTGAAACCATCTGGAAAATTACTGATACTGGCAGATACAGAAGAACAAGCCCTGCAGCAGGTTGCACTGCGGTATTTTCCATCTTTGATCCGTCTAAATAAAAACGGTACACAAGATGAAGAACAAATAATGTCTGACGCACAGCGTATTGGCCTCCATCTCCTTTGCAGTCACGTTGTTGGCGCAGGCAATGTCATAAAAAATCTTTCGTTTTTGAAGAAAATAAGGCATTTTGGTGCCTTGCATTTGCATCAAACAGGAGAAAAAGAGTATATCGAGGGTCTCCTAAAGATAGAAGAAGACTACTTTGGACATCCTTCCGTGTTTTCACATGGCGGAACAACCTTGTCTGTCTTTGTAAAAGATGTAAGTGCGGACAATACTTTGTCCTTAACAGCCTGAACAGTCACAGATAAGCAAGATCTTCATGCAATACAGATAAGCAAGACAGACAGGCAATACAGATAAGCAAGATATCCAGGCAATACAGACAGACAATACAGATAAACAAGACAGACAGGCAATACATATAGCCGATACAGATAGGCAGTACAGATAAACAAGACAGACAGGCAATACATATAGCCAATACAGATAAGCAAGACAGACAGACAGGCAAGACAGACAGGCAAGCAAGACAGACAGGCAATACAGATAGGCGATACAATTTGGCAATACAAATAGGCAGTACAGACAGGCAATATAGAGCAGATAGGCAGTACAGGAACAGTTCAGCCCGGGGAAAAGGCTGTGCTGTTTTTTTATGTTCAAAAATGAGAAAGAGGAATGAAATCTGAAAAGGCGCAGCATTTTCAGCAAGTTTTGTGCGAACGCGACGAGGACGCATGGGGTATAAAAATCTGAAAATGGCAAAATTTCGTCACTTTTTGTGCCTAAGCGCAGCGTAAGGCATGTTTATAAATCTGAAAAGGCGCAGCATTTTCAGCAAGTTTTGTGCGAACACGACGAGGATGCATGGGGTATAAATCTAAAAGAAATCCATCAAAGCAGTCAGACGACAAGTTTTAACAGTTGGCATTGTTAGCAATCATTCTGGTATAATAGCAAATGACTGTCTTGGGCGTATACTTCGGTTGCGTTCGGGTGGTACATATGGCAAACAGTTTATTCCGGAGGCTTTATGCAGAAAAATAACAAGATACAGCCTACACGGCAACGGCAGAGTGATGAATTCCTGTTTCCATTATCTGAACAGGAAAGAACTTTGATGGCCAAAAGACCGCTGCGCCGGCTGCGCCTGTATACGGAAACCGGCAACCTTATGTGGCTGCGTTACATCGGTGCTTTTATACAAGCGGGTGCTGAGATTGGTTTTGCAATGCAATTGATGCGAACTGTTGACAGCATGATTGCCGGAGCATTCCAGATTTTTCACGCAACATTTTTCTTTTTCTTGCTGTTCATTGTTCTGATGGGTCTTTCTACCGGAAGCAACAGTTGGCTTTCAGGAAAAATAAGTGCCCAGTCGGCAGGTGTTTTGCGAACTGCTTTGACACAACATTTTATGGACATCCCCTATGTCCATGTTGCAGGAGAGACGGCAACTTCCGCTCAAACCCTTATCACAACAGTATTGCGTCCTGTGACAGACTACTTTGGCAGGGATTTGCCGGCCATGGTCCTCATGACATCAAAGTTTGTCATGGCAACCATTTTTCTTGGCTTTTTGAATTGGGAACTGATGTTGTCCGTCAACCTGTTTATCATCTTATTTGTATGGCTTTCCGGCAAAACCGGCGGTCCCCTGCAAAAACAAATGCAGGATCTAGTGGCGGAACAGGAGCGGGTCAATGCTTTTATTAAGGAAACACAAAGTGGTCTGGCCATTATTAAGGCATACAGCCTTTCATCCGAGCGGATCAATCAGTTTCATGCCGTGCAAAAAACGTTTTATGGTCAGGCAAAAAAAGTAGAACGCAGCAAGGCCGGTTTACAATTTTACGAACTGTTTTTAAATTATGCGCCATTTATTGCCTGTTTTGTTCTGGGTGGTCTTTTTGCTGTGCAAGGAGCGATCAGTGCTGGCGCTATATTGGCACTTGTGCAGTTGGTTGGCTGTATTGCAGAGCCGGCAGCCATGACGCCGGTGCTGCTGGGCAGAGCAAAAATAGCAAATGGTGCCGCTGAAAAAATGATACAGTTTTTCCGTATTGAAAGGGAAGCAGCGGCTGATTCTGAGCAACGGGAACCTGCCTGCGGGCAGAAGAATATATCGGGCACAAATGTGAAAATCGTCAGTAAAGCTGTCAGACAAAACATGGGAATGACGGTTGATCCGCTGGAAGATAGCAGCAGTAAATTAACTAAACAGAACCTGGAGATAGCGGACGGACCGCAGGATGAGACTGACAGCTCGGACATCACTCAGACTTATGAAATACAGATTGAAAATGTTTCTTTCTTCCGTGGCGATCACAGGATACTGGCAGATATCTCGCTCGCGATACCGCAGGGAAGTGTCGTGGCCATTGTCGGTGCAAGCGGTTGCGGAAAAACAACCTTGCTCCAACTCATCGCCGGTCTCCTAGAACCATCGGTAGGCAGCATTGCTTTTCCTCACCTGCTTCCAGAAGAAGAGTCAATTCCGGCACCGCTTCGTCGTGAACACGTGTCGCTGGTGACGCAAGAACCCATCCTGTTTCCATGGAGCATCTCGAAAAATATCTTAGCGGGATTAACAGACACAAACAATCGTTTTCATCAGAACCAACAGGAAGAAACCTTACAGCGTTCTTTAAGTCTATCCGGTTCAAGCGCTTTCGCGGCGGATGCTGTGGAGGGACTGGAAACCGTATTGCAGGAAGAAGGACATGGTTTGTCAGGTGGTCAGAGCCAAAGATTGACCATTGCCAGAGCCTTGATGAAAAACGCACCGATTTTGTTGCTGGATGAACCAACCTCTGCACTGGATCAGGTAGCGGAAGACAGTATTACGGCACTGATTGCCTCCATGCGGGGAGAAACGACCATTGTTATGGCAGCGCACCGTTTATCCACGGTTCAGGCTTCGGATACCATCGTTCTGATGGCAGAGGGCCGCATTTTGGCGATGGGACCGCATACAATTTTGCTGGAATCCATGCCAGATTACAAGCGGCTTTGTGCTGCATTTGATTCAGGCGATTTGATTCAAGCGATTTGACTTCAGGCGAGTTGATTCCGATGACTATATTCTAGCAATTTGACTTCAGGCGAGTTGATTCCGATGACTATATTCAAGCGATTTGACTTCAACAGTTGATGGGGGAAGTATTGTGAAAAAGTGGATAACTGTTTTAGAAATGATGAGCAGATATAAGGCACAATATCTTTTTCCCATGGTCGGTGCAGCCATGTTGCTGGGTTTGTTGGATGTCTGCCTCGCGCCCATTTTGAACAACCTGATGGATGCCGCTGTTTCACAGCGTTTTGCGCCCCTGCTAACAGCCGTTATCATAGCCGCTGTGGCTGTTTTGTCTGCCAGCATTCTGGTTCCCTTCCTGCAATATGCCTATACAACAGCTACCCGTCTGGCCGTGAACCGGGTGCGTGAGCAGGCAATGACACAGGCTGTATTTGGTCCGGCATCGTTAACGCGGCACAGCAGTGAAACCTTGTCTGTTTTAACCAATGATCTGGCTGTTTATGAAGAACTCCTGTCAGAGACAGCCGTCCGTTTTTTTACCCAGATCTTTCTGGCGATTTTTGCAACAGCGCTGATTGCATACTACGACGTTCGTTTGGCCATTTTTATTGTCCTGCTTGCTTTTGCCGGCAGTCGTGTTTATAACAGACTGGCAGAAAAAATGGGCGAGCAGGCCAACCTGGCCATGGCAGGGACAGCTCAGTTTATGACCACCTTTGCAAATTTGGCCAATGGTTTGTCAATTGTGAAGATTTTTAAGCTGGAAAATGTGTTTAGAGAAAACTTTCAGGTACAAAATGCAGGCACTGTACATGCCGGAACGAAAACTGCTGAATACCGTGGCAAAATGGATGCATTTAATGGCTTACTGAAAGGCATTTTCTTTGTTACGGTGCTGTTGGTTGGTCTGGCTATGGTACAGCAGGAACAACTGACTTTTGGAGAACTGGCTGCAATGATGCAGTTAACGGGTATTATCACGGTTTTCTTTTATCAGTTTGGGAGTGCCCTATCCGCGATAGCACAATCCTATGCAGCGGTGGCGCGTATATTGCCTTTGCTGCAGATTGACTTGGAAGCGAAAAATACAGGCTTTCGCACTGTGAAAAAGGACAACATGAAAAAAGATGTTACTGGGGCAAATTTGGCAGAGGGGGCAGAGGATTCAGAGGGTTCAAAGGATACAGAGGGTTCAAAGGATTCAGAGGGTTCAGAGGATTCAGAGGGGTCAAAGGATTCAAAGGATTCAGAGGGTTCAAAGGATTCAGAGGATTCAGAGGATTCAGAGGATTCAGAGGATTCAGAGGGTTCAGAGGGTTCAAAGGATTCAGAGGATTCAGAGGGGTCAACCTTATCCGTTGTGGCGGATGCGTCGGAGACGATGGCTGCATTGGCTTTGCACCATCATGAAGACAATCTGGACATGTTGACCATGCAAGAGGCTATCAATACCCCCTTGGCGCTTGACGTGCAGGGCGTTTCTATCAAAATGGGTGAAAAAATAATACTGCGGCGTTGTTCGTTCCAAGTCGAAAAAAACAGCCTGACCGTTTTAGTTGGGGAGAGCGGTAGTGGTAAAACAAGCCTCTTTCGCACATTTTTGGGTTTGCTGGATGCAGTTGAAGGCAATGTCGTGATCATGGGAAAATCAGCAGCCACCATGCAGAGAGATGAAATACGACGATATTTCGCCTACATGTCACAAGCTTCCTGGCTTTTTGAACTGTCCGTGGCAGAAAATATACGTCAAGGCAGGCTGGAAGCCAGCGATGAAGAAGTTGAGAATGCCGCAAAAGAAGCCGGTGCCCACCCGTTTATTCTTTCCTTGGAAAATGGTTACGAGACAAAGGTGGGTGTCGGCGGTGAAAAACTGTCCGGCGGCCAGCGTGCCAGAATTGCTTTGGCCAGGGCCATTGTTTCAGAGGCACCCATTTTATTATTGGATGAGCCGACAGCAGCTTTTGATGCCTCGCTGGAACAGGAAATGCTGGTCATGCTGCAGAAATTGAAAAAAACCCGAACAGTATTGATGACAACCCACAGAGAGAACCCACTGCGCTTTGCCGATGCGGTCATATCATTGAATGCCTGCACATATGAAGCTCAGGCCATAAGGCTGGGATGATAAGAGGGTGCTTCGGTCTTTGTTTTCTGCTGCTGGGAAAATTGTATTTTTTGGTACAAAAATCGTTATAACTTTTTGGTTGAACACCATTCTTATGACAGAAACATTTTTTGAAATAGCCAATTGGAAGGAATAATATGCCTGAAATTAGCATTAGCAATATACAAAAATACTATGGTGCCGTCCATGTTTTAAAAGGTCTGTCTCTGGATGTCCCCTACGGAGCGAAGATTGGCATTGTCGGTGGCAACGGCAGCGGCAAAACAACGCTTTTTCGCGTTATTTCCGGGGAAGAGCCTTTTGAACAAGGCAGCATGCATATTGCCCGGAATCGCCGTATCGGTGTGTTGGATCAATTACCGGTCTATCTGGAAGGCACCCGTGTCACGGATGTCATTCATACCTCATTTTCAGAATTGATGGCCATGAAAGTCCGTCTGGATGAGTTGGCACAGACCCTTACCGAAGACGAGGAACAGGTGCGGCGTTATGGCGTCCTGCAATCGGAATTTGAACACCGCGGTGGCTATGAAATGGAACACCGGTTCAATCGGGTGACGCAAGGGTTAAATATACCAAAGAACATGCAAGGCCAGCTCTTTTCAGAACTGAGTGGCGGTGAAAAGACAAGGGTCAGCCTTGCCCAGATTATTCTGAAGGAAACGGATATTTTGCTCTTGGATGAACCAACCAACCACCTGGACATTCAATCGGTGGAGTGGCTGGAGGACTTCATTTCAGATTATCGTGGTACGGTATTGATTATTTCCCATGACCGATATTTTCTAGACCAGGTAGCCAAATATATTTTTGAAGTGGATGACGGTGTCGGCCAGTTATATCCCGGCAACTATTCGGCTTTTTCGGCACAAAAAGAACAGAGCCGCATTGAAGCCATGGCCCGTTATGAATCAGAGCAGAAAAAAATAAATCAGTTGGAAACGGCTGTGAAACGCATGCACGACTGGGCGAATCGGGCGGACAATCCCAAGATGCATCGCCGGGCTTTTGCTATGGAAAAACGACTGGAGTGGCTGGAGCGGGATGCAACAGCACGACCCAAAACAGAAAAAGGGATGAAAAACAAGTTTCGTGAGGAAAAATACCGCGGCGATGAAGTGCTTTCGGTATGGAACCTGAAGAAACAATACGATCATAAACCAGTTTTACAATCGGTGGATTTTACCTTGTATACCGGCGAGCGTATGGCCCTGATTGGCCCCAATGGCTGCGGAAAGACCACACTACTGCGCACCATTTTGTCTGAAATTGCACCGGACAGTGGTACTGTGAAAATCGGTCCATCCATCAGACCCGGGTATCTTCCACAGGAGATTACTTTTGAGATTCCTGAAAGATCGGTGATAGACACCATTCGTTATACCTACCCGATGGATGAGGAAAAAGCCAGGAATCTGCTGGCCGGCTACCGTTTCTTCGGAGATGATGTTTTTAAGATTGTCTCAGCACTTTCCGGCGGAGAAAAAAGCCGCTTGATGCTTTGCCTCCTGATGCAGGAAGATGTGAACCTGCTGCTTCTGGATGAACCAACCAACCACTTGGATTTGCCTTCCCGGGAATGGATTGAAGCGTCGCTGGACAATTTTGGCGGCACTATTTTCTTTGTTTCTCATGATCGATACTTTATTCGCCGCTTTGCCAACCGTATTGCAGAAATGGATGCAGGGGTTGTCAAGACCTTTTCCTTCGACTATGAGAGCTATCGGGCATGGAAAGAGTGGAAGGCACAGGAAGATGCCGGTGTGGGGGATGACGGACAAAGCCCGCAAACCGATTCGGCCAAAGAACGGATGGCTGTAAAAGAAAAAAACCGCAATATCGGTATTTGGTCAAGAAAATGTGCGGTCGTTGAGGCGGAGATTGTGGCCGCTGAAGAACGGATAATGGCCATTGACAATGAAATGGTTGAAAAGGCAACGGATTTTATAGCCTTGCAGGTTTTGACGGTTGAAAAAGAAAAAATGGCCAAATCCCTGCCGCAATTGTATGATGATTGGGAAAGTTCACAGGAGCAGTTGCGGGTAGTTGAAAGCGAATAAGTAACATCCACGAATAAGGCATTAATAAGTCAATTTGAAAAACTTCGAAATACATAGAAAAACAAAAGTATCAAGCTTTATTTAAGGAGGAAAAAACTATGCCACTGATTGACATGCCCTTGGAAGAACTAAAAGTATTTGAAGGAAGAAACCCCTGCCCAAAAGACATGGATGCCTTTTGGGATACGGCTTTGCAGGAAATGAAAGCCGTTGATGCCAAGGTAGAACTGGTGCCTGCAACCTTCAAAACACCCTATGCCGATTGCTACGATCTGTGGTTCACCGGCGTTCGCGGCGCGCGTATCCATGCGAAATTCCTGAAACCCAAGCAAATGGCTAAAAAAATACCGGCCGTATTGCAATTTCACGGCTATACAGGCAACTGCGGTGATTGGGTCAGCAAGCTCTCCTATGTGGCCGCCGGTTTTGCTGTGGCCTCATTGGACTGCCGCGGACAGGGTGGGCTGTCGGAGGACGTTGGCGGCGTGAAAGGCAATACGCATAACGGTCATATTATCCGAGGTTTGGACGATAAACCTGAAAACATGCTGATGCGCCAGATCTATCTGGATACGGCACAACTGGCCGGTATTGTAATGGGCATGACGGATATTGATGAAACAAATGTGGCTGCTATGGGGGGTTCACAGGGCGGTGCCTTGACAATAGCCTGCGCATCGTTGGAACCCCGTGTGAAATGTCTCGCGCCGATGTTTCCTTTTTTATGCGATTATCAGCGAGTTTGGGAAATGGATCTGGCCAAAGATGCTTACAACGAATTGCGCACCCATTTCCGCGCCTTTGATCCCCGGCACGAAAGAGAAAAAGAAATATTCGAACAGTTGGGCTATATCGATTTGCAGCATCTGTCCAAACGAATCAAAGGGGAAGTTTATATGGGTGTTGGTTTGATGGATAATATTTGCCCGCCATCGAGTCAGTTTGCCATGTTCAATAAGATTACAGCGAAAAAGCAGGCGGTCATTTACCCGGATTTTGGCCATGAAGGTCTGCCGGATTTTGATGACAAAACGTTTCAGTTTTTCCTGGATCGCTTGGTGTAAATACAGTCGGTCTTTCAGAGAAAGTAAGGGTTATAATGAAACCATTAAAATTCAAATACCCTTTTCGCTCGCATCAGGAGATGATACTTCAGCGCTTTGAACAGGAACGCCAAAGAACCCCTGCGGGTGAAACACTGCGTTTTCATGTCGTTGCGCCGCCGGGTGCAGGTAAGACGATTGTTGGTCTGGAACTGGCGTTACGTCTGCATCAACCAGCTTTGGTAGTGTGCCCGAATACAGCCATTCAGGGCCAATGGGCACAAAAACTGGAGATGTTCGCCGGTGAAAACACGGCGCAGGATATGGCCGCATTGGTTTCCACGAATGCAAGTGTACCACGATGGCTGAATGTCCTGACATACCAGATTCTGAGCATACCGGAAGATCCAGGCGACTGTATGATAGAAATTGCTGAAGGCATATGGGCAGAGGCTTTGCTTGAGAGTGGTAATCTGGATGAAGTAGAAGTACGTGCCCGCATTCAGAAAATGAAGACGACAAATGCGCCTATGTACCGAAAAGAGCTGTCCAAGTATACTAAAAAATTGCGGAATGGGAAACTGGATGAATTGTTGGGGGCATCGGCAGGTGTTCAGAACCCAGATGACCTATCTTTTGAGAGTTCAACACATCCTGCTGTCATGTCGACAGGGCAAGGAATTTTTGGCAGACAATTGCCATTTGAAATGCATCAAACGCAAGCAACAGAGGTACAACCCGCGGAGGATCAACGCTTTCTGGGCCTATTACACCCCAACACACGCAAACTACTGCTTGGACTGAAAGAAGCAGGTATTAAAACAGTAATATTTGATGAATGCCACCACTTGCAAACATGGTGGGCACAGGTGATGAAGCATTTGATGCAGTGGATGGGTATTGAGAATATCATTGGGCTGACAGCAACGCCGCCCATGGATGAAAATGCTGATATTCTGGAAAACTACATTGGTCTGCTGGGACCCATAGATTTTGAAATTCCGACTCCGGCTGTTGTCAAAGACGGTATGCTGGCACCTTATCAGGATCTGCTCTATATTTGTCGCCCGCAGGAAGCGGAGTGGGCCTATTTGCAGCAATGCCACGGCAATATGCGTCGCCTGCTGATCGATTTTGCAAAGGCCGACAGCGACTTTTGCCAATGGATGCAGGAACGCCTGCTGCAGCGAAAAATGGCGGACGGTTCACAACGGGATTGGAAAAAGCTTTATGCCGCAAGAAAAGACTATTGTATTGCAGGTGTGAAATATCTACGGTCATCGGCTATCGTCATTCCACCTGATGTTGTTGTTACTCCGGTGATGACCGGCCACCCAACACTGGAAGAATGGACGATGCTGGTGGAAGATTACGCATTAAACAGGCTGAAATTATCCAGTCAAGTCGAAGACATTGCTCTTTATAATGAGATCCGGGATGCCTTGTACCAGCTGGGTTTCATTCTGACTGAAAAAGGTATCCGTTCGTTTATTTCTCCGCTGGATCGGGTGCTGGCTTACAGCAGGAGCAAACTGACCGCTGTGAAGGACATTCTGCTGGCAGAAATGCAATCCATGGGTGATGACCTGCGGGCGGCTGTGGTTACAGATTTTGAGTTTTCGAATGCACTTTCTTTGAAGCAGTTGGACCAGATCCTCGACACAGAATGTGGTGGCGCCCTTGCGGTGATGAAAATGATGGTGCGTGACCCCGAACTGGATAAGCTAAACCCCGTGATGGTAACAGGAAAAACCCTGCTTTGCGATGATGACATTGCAGAAGAATACCGTAACCGTTTCCTTTCCTGGGCGCAGGAAAACAATTTAGATATTGCGTTGGACTACCAGCCCATGGAAGACGGTTCCTATGTGACTATGGAAGGGCATGGTAAGGATTGGAATACCCGGTCAGCCATCCTTTTTACCACAGCGTTGCTTGAAGATGGTCTGACCCGTTGTATCATTGGCACCCGCGGGTTGCTTGGCGAAGGCTGGGACAGTGTGGCGTTGAACACCCTCATCGATTTATCAGTCGCCACCACCTATGCTTCTGTGAACCAGTTGCGAGGCCGCAGCATCCGCAAGGACAGCCGATTCCCCAAAAAACTGGCCAACAACTGGGATGTCATTTGCTATGCGGCAGAACTGGAGAAAGGCGCCAATGATGCACTGCGCCTGACCAAAAAACACGGGCAGTTTTACGGGATTTGTGCGGATGGCCGCATTTCCAAAGGAACTGCCCACCTGGATGTGCGTCTTTCCCTGCAGGACCGCTTAAAAACAGAAGATACCAACATCATCAATGACGATATGATGAAACGGGCTATGCAGCGGGGGCCGGTCTATGACTTGTGGCGGGTAGGAGAACCCTTCGAAAACGTGGAGCAGAACTGTTTGGAATTGCAAACAAAAAATTCCTGGGTTCCGGACCTTAGCAGAATTTCACAGGCTGGTTCAACCATGAAAACCAGAACAAAGGGGCTGGCAGTGCAGGCTGGTTTTGGTGTTGCCGCCTTGCTGGCCGCCATTGTCAGTGCCGGCATCAGCTTACCTGTGGCCGCCATCGCGGGCGCTATATCTGCGGTTTCCTTGTACAGTGGTGCTAAAGGAGTTGGCAAAACGGCTGCATTTGGTCGGGAAAATCTTTTAAGAAAGCGTCCGGACTATTTTGTCAAAGAAGCAGCGCTTGCTGTGTTTCATGCGCTTTTGGAATGCGGTATACTTGGGGAACGTGTAACAGAAAAACAAATTGTGGTTCATGGTGGGCAGGAAGGTGCTGTGCGTGTTTATTTGGATAGTTCGGCAGAAGATGCTGCTGTCTTTTCAAAGGCATTGGATGACGTGTTTAGCCCCTTAGCCGACCAGCGCTATGCGGTTGCGCGCTATATGTCGGTGCTAAAAGAAGGGCAGGGAAACCTTGCCTTTATCCGAAACGTCCTTTCGCCGGGTGAACCGGTGCTTGTCGGATATCATCCGGTGCCGGATGTTTTGGGCTTGAACAAGGATTACGCCGCTGTTTTCCAAAAGTATTGGAACCGCTATGTGAGTCAGGGAGCAATGGTTTATCTGAAAAATGAAGAAGGTCAGGCGGTGTTGTCAAAATATGCGTTGACTGACCCCCTAGGCGTGCAAAAACATGTTGTTTCGATTTGGCGTTAAATATTGGGTTAAGACAACATGAATTTCACAAAACAAGCCTTGAAAACTGAGAAAAGGATTACATCCCAAAAAGTCACTTAGTGACTTTTTGGTGCAAGTCATCTACGATAACTTGCACCAGCATTCTTCGAATGCCGGGTAATCGTGTTAATTTGTCCCAAATTGCAACTTTGTTGCAATTCCCTGAAAGCAAACTTGCGGAGAAATTCGTGAAACGACTTTCTGGGTACAATCAGAATATACCATTCCTCTTTGGTGCTGATATAAAAAACAATCATTTAATATAGTTCGTAAAGGCAGGTATTTATGTTCCGTAGTAAATCGCATATCACTTTGTTTTGTATTGTGACTGGCTTGTTTTGGTTTTCCCTGTATACTTATGTGCCATTTTTAACAGTGCATGCACAGAATCTGGGGGCATCGCTCGCTATGCTTGGCTTTATTGCCGGTTCCTACGGATTTGTGCAGATGTTGCTCCGTATTCCTCTCGGGATAAAGTCAGACCTTTTGAACAAACGAAAACCCTTTATGCTCGCCGGCATTGTTATCGCCATTCTCTGTGCACTGGGCATGTGGCGTTTCGGTACACCGGCCGGTTTACTGGTCTTTCGCTCGGCCACGGGTGCTGCTGCGGCCACTTGGGTGGTGTTTTCGGTTGTTTTCTCCAGTTATTTTAAACCGGCAGAAGCACCCAAGGCCATGGGCTTATTGAATGCAGTACTAAATGTCGGGCAAATGCTGGCTATGTTTGTCAGCGGTTTTTTGGCGGAAAGAGCCGGCATACCACCGGTATTTTTGCTGGGTGCGGCCGGGGGCCTGGTGGCCTTATTTTTTGCATTTTTTATTAGGGAAGATAAGACGGTTCACAAAGAACCGTTAAAAATCAAAGAACTGTTTTTGGTCGCCAAAGAGCCAAACCTGCTGCTCATCTGTGCATTAGGTGCTTTTATCCAATTCATTATGTTTGCTACAACCTATTCTTTCATTCCCGTTCTGGCGAAGGATATCGGGGCAAGTTCTTTTGATTTGGGTCTATTAACAACAGCGGCTACACTGCCGGCTGTTTTCGGATCACTGATGGCAGGGCCGGTTTTTGCAAAACGTTTTGGGGAAAAGAGAACGTTGGCTGTGGGCTTTTCTTTGGCTGCCGTGATCTGTTTCACAATTCCCTTCATCCATCATATGGTTTTGCTGACCGGTCTTCAGATGATTGCCGGCTTTTGCTATGGTACCCTGTTCAGTCTGCTGATGGGGCTTTGTATTCAAAATGTGGAGAGCCGGAAACGCGCCACGGCTATGGGCTTCTTCCAATCCATTTATGGTGTGGGCATGTTTATGGGACCGTCCATTGTTGGCGCACTCAGTCAGGCTGTTGGCCTTTCATGGGGCTTTGTACTGGTGGGTATTGTCGGGGTAATGGCAGTTGTATTGAGCAGGTTTTATCAGGTAAGAAAGTCGGAACCTGGAACATAGAAGAAATCACGTTGGCCGTGTGTCACGGGGACTGTGTCACGGGTGTGTCACGGGGACGGGACTGTGTCATGGG
>JBBRWP010000021.1:0-22931 GCA_038249175.1 Acetivibrionales bacterium | reverse complement strand
GTATGCTGACGGTGAAGAATGTCGGAAAGCCGTGTGAGGGAAAACCGCATGCACGGTTTGATGAGGGGTTGGTGGCAACACCCGCCTACTCTATAACCCGAAAATGATCCGATTTGATGCCAAATCGCGGCGTTATCGGCAGTACAATGCTCCGCATTGTTCTGGTAGACCGCGATATCGGACTGAAAGTGGTCATTTTCACTCAATTTCAGGCCCTTCGGGTCAGAAATTGGAGTTCTTACACCAGAATCATTTATATATCAACCAGACTTTACACTAACAGTATGTTGGGAAAATACATGTTTGGCAGCAAATAATAGTGAAACTTATGAGGAGGCACAAACTATGGGAAGAGGCGTATTCAGCGACAGACCAGAACATATTTTCATTGAAGAGTATCCTGACAGAGAACTCAAAGAAAATGAACTCCGCATCAAGAGTGAGTTTTCGGCCATAAAACATGGAACAGATTTCAATATATTAAGCGGAAAATCACCCTTTGCTGCGATGTCTTTTGATAGTAAACTGAGAATGTTTGTTGAAAAACCACCCGAGCAAATCAATGAAACCTATAAGACACCTTTTGGAAATATGACAGTAGGAACTGTTCTGGAAGTTGGCAAAAGCATTACCAACTTCCGGGAAGGCGAGAAGGTGTACGCCTATGGCCCAATTGCCGAGCATGCAATTGTACCTGATTTTTATACTCAGAAACTTCCTGACACCATGAATGAAATGGATGCGGTCTGTACTGATCCTGCACTGTATGCCTATTCAGCTGTAAGGGATTCCAATGCGAAGGCTGGAGATAATGTAACGGTTTCCGGTCTTGGTGCCATTGGTATGTTTGTCGTTCAGTTGCTCGCATTGTCAGGCTGTATGGAGATTATCGCCGTTGATCCTATATTGAAGAGACGTGAACTGGCATTGAAGTTCGGTGCGACACTGGCGCTTGACCCAAAGGACTGTGATGTTGGACTGGTGATACATAGTTACCTGGGCAAGGGAGCAGACATAGCCATTGAAGCCAGTGGAAGCTATATAGCCTTGCGTAGTGCTATGAGATCGGTTCAAATGTGTGGAACCATTGTGACCCTAGGGTACTACAAAGGCACTGATCAGGATATTGCATTAGGACGGGAATGGCATCACAACCGTTTGACCATGATCAGCAGCATGCCTACCTGGGAAAATCCACTAAGGGATTACCCTCTGTGGGATGAAAACAGATTAAAAAGCACATTGAAAGAGATGTTCTGCAAAAAAATGCTGACTTCGGAGGGAATCATAGATCCCATTGTGAACTTTGATGATTGCGTGGATACGATTATGGATATTTATAGAAATCCGGAACAATCGATAAAGCTCGGTGTGAAATATGGGAAATGAGTGCCTTAGAATGGCAAAATGCCGTGCCCGGACCTTTCCAGGGGATTAACAAAACCGGTAATTACCATTTTCGAATTTGGCCTGTAAGAGGCTGATTGTTCTTTCAAGTAGGCAGAGATCTAGACATAGGATAACAGCCAGAATCAAGTCGCAAATCAAAAACGTACTAGTGTCAAGTTGCATAAGTCTTCGATATTAAAATCATGCTGTAATGATTGATATAAAAGACTTTTAACTGATATAAATATTTGCAATTTGACACTAGATTAGTTGAGAATAATAGATGGTAAAGGAGAATGTTCAAATGAGTAGGATACCAAATGATTACATGCATAAAGTCTATGCAGGCTGGTTGGGAAAAATAATCGGGGTACGCCATGGCGCTCCGATTGAAAGCTGGACCTATGAGAAAATAGAGCGTGTTTACGGAGAAATCTCTGATTATCTGGTTGACTACAGAGATTTTGCTGCTGACGATGACAGCAACGGACCTATGTTTTTTTTACGGGCACTTGAGGACTATACGCATACTTCCGCTATTACCGCAGAGCAGATAGGTATGACCTGGCTAAATTATACTCCCTATGAGCATGGTTTTTATTGGTGGGGCGGGTATGGAAAGTCCACAGAGCATACAGCATACATTAATCTAAGGAGTGGTATTATGGCTCCTGGCTCAGGGTCTGTAGAGCAAAATGGAGCAGCCGTAGCTGAACAAATTGGAGGGCAGATTTTTATTGATACCTGGGGGTTGGTTGTCCCCGGAAATCCACTTCTGGCTGCCGAATATGCCCAAAAGGCAGCAAGTGTTTCACACGGAGGTAACGGGATATATGGAGGGATGTTCATAGCCGCGTGTATCAGCGCAGCATTTGTTGAACAAAATATAGAGAAAATTATTGAAGCCGGGCTGTCTGTGATTCCTATAGACTGTGAATATACTAGGGTCACCCGTGAGGTTATGAAGTATTATCTGAAAAATCCCGGAGACTGGAAGGACTGTTTCAAGTTTGTCAAGGATTATTTCGGATACGACAGATATCCGGGAACCTGTCATATTATCCCTAACTCAGCTATTATTGTACTTTCCCTGTTATACAGCGATGGTGATTTTTCCAGAGCCATCAATATCTGTAATATGTGTGGATGGGATACCGATTGCAATGTGGCAAACGTAGGAACAATCATGGGAGTTCGTGGCGGTCTTGAGGGAATTGACTATAAGTGGAGAAAGCCTATCAACGATTTTTTAGTATGCTCAAGTGTCATTGGAAGCCTCAATATCATGGACATCCCATGGGATGCTGCATTTATTGCGAACCTTGCTTACAAAATCGCAGGGGAACAACCTCCGGAAGAATGGAAACTTATCATAAGCGATAATAAGCTCAGATTTCATTTTGAGTTTCCAGGCTCCACCCATGGGTTCAGGGTAGCTTCTGATCTTGGAAAAAGTCTTGAATATAACGTGCTGCATTCCATAGAGGAAGCACATAGCGGGAAGGGCTCATTGAAAGTTGTCGCAAAACCGGTCTATCCAGCAGAAGAATTAAAGATATTTCACAAAACCTATTACAGACCAAAAGATTTTCATGACAGCCGGTACGATCCAAGCTTCTCGCCCATACTGTACCCGGGACAGACTTTGAAAGGTTGTGTTTTGGTACCGAAGGATGCCGGGAATAGTATATTGGCATGTTTGTATGTGAAGGATGGAAACGGTGAAGGGTTTATTGAATCAGAAAAGGTTGAATTGACTGCGGGCATGTGGCATGAATTTTCCCTGACCATTCCTCCAATGGAAGGAGCCTGCATCGAAGAGGCAGGAGTCAAACTGATACCAAAGTATGGATGGCAGGCTGTTACAGTGGTTGCTTATATTGATGATTTTGATTTCTGCGGCGTACCTGACTATTCAATAGACTTCACGAAAGAGCGAATGGAAGTATGGAATGCGATGCATCTTGAAGTCAGCCAGTTTACATATCTTAAAGGAATATGGAGGCTGGAGGATGGGGAATTAAGCGGAAGTACAAATGACTTTGGAGAAGCTTATACCGGGGGTTATGACTGGAAGGATTACAGCTTTGAAGCGACTATGATTCCTAAGTGTGGCCAGTTTCATAATATTAATTTCCGTGTACAGGGAGCCATTCGCTCCTACTCAGTAGGACTTGCTGACGGGGAGAGACTTGTGCTGTATAAGAATGAAAACGGATATCGGACATTGATGGAGATACCATTCCAGTGGAAACATAACAGGGAATATACATTTAAAATAGAAGTTGTTGGAACAAACATAAAAGTAATGCACTCCGGGAAAGATGTGATGAACTACAATGATGAAAACATGCCTTATATGAGAGGCCAGGTTGGGGTATCACTATTGAAAGGCAGCCATTGCCATTATAAGAACTTCAAGATTGGCAAACCAAGTGGATTACTCAGGAGTATATCATCGAGGGAGTAAAATAAAGCAACTGTGTTTCTGCAAAAACCATTAGCGTTAGATGTCTGTGAAGTCAGGGAAATACTGGCTGCAGGTAAATATGAAGAAAGACACGAAAAAGACTATGAATAAGGGAAATTTTAATGCGTTTTATTGAAATTTTAGAGTAAATTGCGTTGTTAAAAGGGTTTAGAGTGGCTGAAGTGAGGGAGGATGACATATGAAATGTTATGATAAGGGATCACTTGGAAGAACCGTTATCGTTCGGTTGGATCAGGGAGACGATGTGTTGGAAAGCATAGTGGAAGCCTTAAAGATTCACGGCATCAGCGACGGCTATATTGCATCTGCCATAGGAACGCTTGATTACTGTGTTCTGCATATGGTTATGACAACAGGGTATCCGCCGGTGGAGCATTTTGAAAAATGGGAAGATAAACCTTTGGAATTGGCTTCTATAGCCGGGATCATCGCAAATGGAGTCCCTCATCTGCATACCGTGATTTCTGATTCAAAACAGGCTTATGCCGGTCACCTGGAACCAGGCTGCCGTATTCTTTATCTTGGTGAAATTGTCATCCAGGAACTGGTTGGACAAAAGCTGAAGCGTGAGAAAAGCAGTAAAAACATCAATGAATTGGTCGTCATGTCATGAATCCTCAACCATGACGGTTACACGAATTTTGACCACGTCATACACATTTTTTACCGAGTTACGCAACTGTTTTATTTGTCATTTCATTTTTTACCAAGTTGATAATGGCGTTTTATTCGAATTCTGCACCAATGAATTGGGATATATCCAATAAAAGGCATGAAAAAAGGATTGGTTTTGTATGACAAAACCAATCCTTTTGAGATGTAATCATCTTTTTCAATGCGTTTATTTTTTCGTTTAATAGGTGACTCCTTGGGCAAGCATGGCATGGGCTACTTTCATGAAGCCGGCAATGTTGGCACCTTTAACAAGGTTGTCCGGATCACCGAACTCTGCGGCTGCGGCACTGGCATTCTGGTAGATGCTGACCATAATGGATTTGAGTTTTTCGTCAACTTCTTCAAACGTCCAGGACAAACGCATACTGTTTTGTGCCATTTCCAATGCGGAAGTGGCGACACCGCCGGCATTGGCCGCTTTGGCAGGTCCGTAAATGGTCTTGTTCTTCAGGAACACTTCAACCGCATCGGGTGTCGAAGGCATGTTGGCACCTTCACCCACGGCAAAGCAACCGTTTTGCACGAGTGTTTTAGCGGACGCGCCATCAAGTTCATTCTGTGTGGCACTAGGCAGTGCGATATCACAGGGAATAGACCAGATACCACCACAGCCTTCATGGTACTCGGCATCCGGGTGGTGTTGCACATATTCGCTGATACGGCCACGTTGTACTTCCTTGATGAGGCGTACGGTATCTAGATTGATGCCATTTTTATCGAAGATATAGCCGTTGGAATCGCTGAGTGCAACCACTTTTCCACCAAGTTGGTGTACTTTTTGGGTGGCATAGATGGCCACATTGCCGGAACCGGAAATAACGACAGACGAACCTTTGAAGGATTTTCCTTTGGCGTTCATGGCTTCTTCCATGAAGTAGCAAAGGCCATAGCCTGTAGCTTCTGTACGGGCCAGGCTGCCGCCATAAGGGATGCCTTTGCCGGTAAGAACACCGGTAAAATCGTTGCGGAGTTTTTTATACATGCCATACATGTAACCGATTTCACGGCCGCCAACACCAATGTCTCCGGCCGGTACGTCTGTATCAGGTCCGATGTGGCGTGCAAGTTCAAACATGAAGCTTTGGCAGAAGCGCATCACTTCTCCGTCAGACTTGCCTTTGGGATCAAAATCAGAACCGCCTTTACCGCCGCCGATGGGAAGGGTGGTCAGGGAGTTTTTGAAAATCTGTTCAAAGCCAAGGAATTTGATAATCCCGAGGTTGACGGAAGGATGGAAACGCAGGCCACCTTTGTAAGGGCCAATGGCGCTGTTGAACTGTACGCGGAAACCACGGTTTACTTGAACTTTTCCAGCATCATCTACCCATGGCACACGGAACATGATTTGACGTTCGGGTTCTACGATACGATCGAAGATACCGGCTTTGACGAATTCCGGGTACTTGAGAGCAACCGGTTCCAAAGATTCAAGTACTTCTTGAACAGCTTGATGAAATTCTGACTCTCCTGGGTTGCGTTTGATGACAGATTCATAAACTTGTGTTAAGTGTTTCATTTTGTTCCCTCCTATGCTGAATAGATGATGTGTTTGCCATTGGGAAGCGACAAACGGTATTTTTGCATGAAGGCAAGCTGCAAAAATGCAAAATTTTCATCTGTTCAGCCACCCCATTGTGGCAAGAGGTTCATAATAATACCGGTTCACATGGCAAAGTAGTTGCCATGTGAAACTACGATGAATTATAACAAAGAGAAAAAAGAATTGCAAGAAATAATTTTGAAAGTTGCAAAATGGATATAATTTTTTTATCGGACAGCGCTAAAAAAGGCAGTGATTTTTGGATAAATCACTGCCTTTGTATGAGGTAGTGATGATTGGTTGGCGTGCATGGATAAGTCGATTTTCGACATTTCCATGTACGTTACATTTCCATGCACGCTACATTTCCATGTACGTTACATTTCCATGCACGCTACATTTCCATGTACGTTACATTTCCATGCACGCTACATTTCCATATATGTTACATTTCCATGCACGTTACATTTTGCAACCTACATGAAGCCGGCGAGGTTACTGCTGGTTCACAGGGAGACTTCCAACCTCTAATCTCGTCAGCGGAAAAATTGCATTACAATTTCTCCAGCCTTTTAACGGCTTCAGCAGTTTTTTCCGGGCTGCCAAAACCAGTGAGGCGGAAGAAACCTTCTCCTTTGGCACCAAAACCGGACCCCGGGGTGCCCACCAGGTGGAACTGGTGGAGCAGTTGGTCAAAGAAGGCCCAGGAAGTGGTGCCTTCTGGTGTTTTCAGCCATACATAAGGGGAGTTGACACTGCCCCAGACACGATAGCCTTTTTGCACGAAGGCGTGGTAAAGGCTTGCTGCATTTTGCAGGTAGAGGTTTATGCTCTCCTGACACTCTTTCTTTCCTTCATCCGTATACAAGGCAGCAGCTGCTTTTTGGACAATATAAGGAACACCGTTGTATTTTGTGGTTTGCCGGCGCAGCCACATTTTTCGCATATTGAGCGTGCCACCCTTGCCATCACTGACATCCAAAGTTTTCGGAACCACGGTGTAGGCACAGCGAAGACCCGTAAAACCAGCGGTTTTGGAAAAACTGCGGAACTCTACAGCGCATTTTTCCGCGCCGGGAATTTCATAAATGCTGTGGGGAATGCCTTCTTCCTGAATGTAGGCCACATAGGCGGCATCAAACAGAATCAAGGATTTGTTTTCGAGTGCATATTGGACCCAGGCGGTGAGCTGTTCCCGGGATAGGACTGTGCCGGTGGGATTGTTGGGGGAGCAAAGGTAAATAATATCCAATTTTTCTGTGGGCAGGCCGGGGGCAAAATCGTTTTCGGGGAGACAGGGGAGGTAGGCGAGTTTTTCAAATCCACTGCTGGTTGGCAAGCCGAAATTGCCTGCCATCACATTGCTGTCAAAGTAAACCGGGTAGACCGGATCCGGCACACCGATGCGGTTGTCTGTGCCGAACAAATCGGTGAAATTGGCCGTGTCGCTTTTGGCACCGTCACTCACGAAAATTTCGTCAGGGGAGATGTCACAGCCGCGGTCTTGAAAGTCCGTCTTGGCAATTGCTTCACGCAGGAAGGCATAGCCTTGTTCCGGTCCATATCCTTTGAAGGTGGCTGCATCACCCATTTCATCCACAGCACAGTGCAGGGCAGCAAGGACTGACGACGTCAGGGGGCGGGTAACGTCCCCGATACCCATGCGGATAACATCCGCTTCAGGGTGCTCCTCTTTAAAGGTTTCAATACGCTTTGATATTTCAGAAAAAAGATAGGTTTCCTTCAGGTTTTGAAAATTGCTGTTCCCAATCATACTTTTTCCTCCGTTTCAATCCTGCCACTGAAAACTTCCGTGGCAGGTCCTGTCATGTAAACCCCGTCTTCCTGCCATTCAATGGTCAGGTTGCCGCCGCGCAGCTGCACTTCGCAGGTTTTGTCCACCAATCCCAGGCGCATGGCCACAACAGCCGATGCACAGGCGCCGGTACCACAAGCCAGAGTTTCTCCACTGCCCCTTTCCCAAACCCGCATTTGCAGAGCGGCCCGGGAAAGCACCTTGATAAACTCCACGTTGACAGAATTGGGGAACAAGGGCAGTTGCTGCACGGCACTGCCCACAGCCTCAACAGGATGTTCGTCGACGTTATCTACAAAGCGAACAGCATGGGGGTTGCCCATGGAGACAGGGTACAAGACAAGTTCTTTTCCCTGAACCTTTACTGTTGCTGGAAATGCCTTTGGTAAGCTGGCACAATCTTCTTTGTCCGGGAAAACGGGAAGCCCCATCCAAACCCGGACTCTGTTGACAACGCCGCCACTGTTGACAAATAGCGTGAGTTTTTTGATGCCGGACAAGGTTTCGATGGTTATATCGGTCTTGGCGGTCATGCTGCGTTCAAACACATATTTGGCCACACAGCGGATGGCGTTCCCGCACATGTTGCCTTCTGAACCATCGGCATTGAACATGCGCATTCGGAAATCTGCTGTTTCAGAGGGTAGAATAAGTACCAAACCGTCGCCCCCAATGCCGAAATGGCGGTCGCTGATTTTGACGGATAGTTCGGACGGGTTTGGAACAGCTTCCTCGAAGCCATTCACGTAAATATAATCGTTTCCGGCACCATGCATTTTTGTAAATTTCATAGGAAACTCCTTTGTGCCTGCGCGCGCAGGTTTGGGTCCATCGATACAACAGCTTCGCAAAAACAGTAGTAAAACGTTTTGCCTGCGTGCGCAGGCTTGGGTCCATCGTGCTATGAGACGTTTGGCGGGCTTCAAACTCTTTTGCGACGACATACGCAGGCTTGGTCACCGACTGTTTGAAGTCTGGCCTTCGCGAACAAACATCTTTGTGCCTGCGTGTACAAGCTGGTCTGATCACGATTCGAATCAACATAAAACTGTAAAAGAAACAGTAGTAGTATATAACAATACTACTACTGTTTCTAATATCAATATACGCCATTTTTCATTTCTTTGTCAAGTTCTTTGTCAAGTATAACATGCCAGACAAATTCAATCATTCGCCCAAAAGATATTTTTCTATTGTCCTGGCAGCCAGACGGGCATCATTCTCGGCACGCACCACCAAACTTTGACCCGTGCGCATGTCGCCGGCAGTGAAAAACTTCGTTTTGGAGGTGTTGTGGCTGCCACGGTCGATTTTCAGGTCCAGGGCTTCCGGCAGGTAAGTTTCAGCACCCACAAAACCCATGGCGATGAGAATATCTGTGGCTGGCAACACATTCTTCGTGTTTTCGATGGGCTTTGGTACTTTTCTACCGCCTTCATCCACCCAATCCACTTGCACCGTCTCAATCCCACGGACACCATTTTCGTCTCCCAGAATGGAAACCGCCGTAATCATGAAGCTGCGCGGGTCCTGTCCGTAAATGGCAATGGCTTCTTTCTGGCCGTAGTCGGTTTTAAAGACAAAAGGCCAGCGCGGCCACGGATTGTCCGGTGCACGCAATTCGGGTGATGGGGGCATAATCTCCAATTGCACCACGGAATCGGCCCCCTGGCGAATGGATGTGGCCACACAGTCATTGCCGGTATCGCCACCGCCAATAACCACTACTTTGCGGCCGGCCAAGGGCTTCACTTCTGTGTCCTGTGCCATAACACGTCGGGTGGCATCGGCCAGAAAAGGCACAGCAAAACGGATGCCGGGAAGGGTTCTGCCGCTGACTGACAAATCGCGGGGCTGGCCTGCACCGCCGCACAAGAGAACGGAGTCATACGCATCCAAAGCGGTGACCGGTAGGTCCTTGCCCACATCAGTATTTGTGATGAAATTAATTCCTTCTGCTTTGAACACGTCAATTTTACGCTGAAGAACGTCCTTTGGCAGTTTCATGTTCGGGATACCAAACATGAGGAGACCGCCAGGTTGTTCGGATTTTTCATAGACCGTCACTGTAAAACCGGCCTGGTTCAGGTAATAGGCCGCTGTTAAGCCGGCCGGGCCACTGCCGACCACCGCCACGGTTTTTCCATTGCGTGTTTCCGGTGAATGGGGTTTTACCCAGCCTTTTTCCCAGGCCATATCACTTAAGAAACGTTCAATTTCCCGTATGGCCACCGGTTCACCATGGAGTCCTACCGTACAGGAACCTTCGCACAACGCCGGACAGACGCGGGAAGTGGCTTCGTGCAGGGGGTTGGTGAGGGCCAGGCGCTCATAGGCTTCCTTAAAATGACCGTGGTAGACAAGGTCATTCCATTCCGGGATAAGGTTGCCGATGGTGCAGCCGGAAGAAACCCCGCGCCAGTTCACCCCACCGTGACAAAACGGTATGCCGCAGTTCATGCAGCGGGCGGCTTGTTCTTTGGCTAGTGCTTCGTCCATATGGGGATGAAACTCATCCCAGTTGGAAATGCGGCCTGCCGGCATTTGTTCATCTGCTGTTTCTCTTGTATATTCCAAAAAACCTGTTGGTTTTCCCATTTTATGAGTACTCCTCTCATTTCATCTTAGCAAAAATACTTTCTGAAAATGCTGCACATTTTCAGATATAAAAGTACTTCTTTCGTTTTGAGCCGGCATAAAAATGATTGAAAATGTTGCACATTTTCAGATATAAAAACACACATTTCATTTCATTTCCCTTTTCCGGTTTTCAGCATAAAAGCGCGTTCCAGTTTGGCTTCGCCTTCCAGGCCTTCTTTTTCGGCTGTATCCATGGCTTCCAACATTTCCTTGTAATCGTGCGGCAAAACCTTCACGAAGTTGGAAAAAGTGGATGGCCATTTTTCCAGTATTTTTTCAGCGATTTCAGAACCGGTGTGTTCCACATGTTTGGATAGGTATTTGTAGAGGGTGACCAGATCCAAAGCATCCAGTTCGTAGGTGCCAACCATTTTGCGGTTGAGCATGCGATCAAAATTTTCATCCTTTAGCACATAGACCACGCCGCCAGACATGCCGGAAGCAAAGTTGCGTCCAACCGGGCCCAGTATGATGGCTTTTCCCCCTGTCATGTACTCACAACCATGGTCGCCAACCCCCTCGCAAACCGCAACTGCACCGCTGTTGCGGACACAGAAGCGTTCACCGGCACGTCCAGCCAGATAGAGCTCCCCGGTGGTCGCACCAAACAAGGCAACGTTTCCTGCCAGCAAATTGTCTTCCTTTGACCAGGCGGCATCTTTCGGTGCTTTGATGATAATACGAGCGCCACACAAGCCTTTGCCAAGGTAATCATTTGTATCGCCTTCAAGTGTAAATTCCAGTCCGGCCGTTGCAAAAGCGGCAAAACTCTGGCCTGCGGTACCTTTAAAATGGAAGCGGATGCGTTTATCGGGCAGTTGGCCGTATTCCTTGCTGATAAAGGCCGAAACCCTTGTCCCCACAGCACGCTCCGTGTTGTGTATGGGCCGTTCCACCAAAGCATCACCCTGTTCTACCAGAGATTTGACCATGTCATGGAAAAGGCGGTTGTGATCATCCTTATGCGGCATCAGGTCGCGCCATGGCAGTGGCAGATCAGAGGATATCAGGGCAGAAACATCAAGGTTGGCTGTTTTCGGGGAAGATTTCGACTGAACCAGACGGGAAGACATACCCACCATTTCATCGACCGTACGGAAACCGAGTTCTGCCATCACTTCACGCAGATCCTGTGCCAGGTACCGCATTAAGGTGACCACATATATGGCTTTACCGGTGAAGCGTGCACGAAGTGCCGGATTCTGTGTCGCGACACCGACCGGACAGGTGTCCAGGTTACAAACACGCATCATCACACAGCCCAGGGCAACCAGTGGCAGGGTGGCAAAACCGAATTCTTCGGCACCCAGCATGGCGGCAATGGCAATGTCTTTTCCTGTCATCAGTTTGCCGTCGGTTTCCACACGCACACGGCCACGTAAACCGTTGGCCACAAGGGTTTGATGCGTTTCAGCCAAACCGATTTCCCAGGGAAGTCCGGCATGTTGAATGCTGGTTCTGGGGGAAGCGCCTGTGCCGCCGTCATAGCCTGAAATTAAGATAACATCGGCGCCGCCTTTGGCAACACCGGCCGCAACGGTGCCTACACCGGTTTCAGAAACCAGTTTCACATTGATGCGGGCTTCCGGGTTGGCATTTTTTAGATCGAAGATGAGTTGGGCAAGGTCTTCAATGGAGTATATATCGTGGTGCGGTGGCGGAGAGATAAGACCGACACCCGGCGTTGAATGGCGGGTGCGTGCAATCCAGGGATAGACCTTGCCACCCGGCAATTGGCCGCCTTCGCCAGGTTTTGCACCCTGAGCCATTTTTATCTGAATTTCTTTGGCCGAGGCCAGGTAAGGCCCGGTGACACCAAAGCGACCGGAAGCAATTTGCTTAATAGCGGAGTTCCTGTCGGAATTGAGTCGTTCCACCGCTTCCCCGCCTTCGCCGGAGTTGCTCTTGCCGCCGATTTGGTTCATGGCCAGGGCCAGACATTCGTGGGCTTCCTGACTGATGGAACCATAAGACATGGCCCCAGTCTTGAAGCGGCGCACGATATTTTCTACCGGTTCCACTTCTTCAATGGGCACCGGTGTATTGTTCTGAAACTTCAGGAGGCTGCGCAGGGTGCCGACATTTTCGTCGTTGATGCGGCGGCTGTATTCTTTATATAAAGCATAATCGTCAGTACGCACTGCAGTTTGAAGCATGTGGATGGATTCAGGGTTGTACAGGTGTTCCTCCCCGTCCTGTTTCCATTGGAAGCGCCCACCGGAGGGTAACGGCTTGTTTTTGGCTTTTAAGGCCAACCAATGCCGCGTCAGTGTCTCTTTTTCCAGGTCGGACAGGTCCATGCCGCCCACACGGGAGACGGTGCCGGTGAAAAATTCATCCACCAGTTCCTGGGAAAGACCGAGGGCTTCAAATATTTGGGCGTTGTGGTAACCATCCACACAAGAAATACCCATCTTGGACATGATCTTCAATATACCATGGTCAAAGCCGAAGAGAATATTCTCCATCGCTTTTTCCAGAGACAATCCTTCAAGATATCCATTATCGTAGAGTTCCTCGGTTGCTTCATAAATACCACGCAAATGAACCGCTTTGGCTCCGAAGCCAATGAGGCAGGCTGCATGGTGCACTTCGCGGGGTTCATAGCTGTCAACCAGTATAGAACAGTCGCCACGCATGCCTTTACGGATGAGGTGGTGATGCAGCCCTGCCATAGCCAGCAAGGCAGGGATGCCAATATGGGTGTCATCTACCCCTTTATCCGTTAGTACCAGAATGGCTGTACCCTCGTTTAAGGCAATCTCTGCTTTTTCAAATAACACGTCCAAACCAGCCTTCAGGCCACTTTCTGCCTTGAAAAGCATGGAGATTTCTTTTGCCGGCAAACCGGGCACGCCGTCTAGAATATGCTGCAGTACCGCGGTGCCAATGATAGGGGAGTCCAGGTGAATTTTTTTGCAATTTTCTGCGGCGTCTTTTGTAGGATCACCACTTGGGCCAAGGAAAACATCCATGCCGGTGACACTTTCTTCCTGATAGGCATCAATGGGCGGGTTGGTGACCTGGGCGAACAATTGCTTGAAGTAGTTGTACAAGGGTTGGGGTTTTTCAGCCAATACAGCGATAGGCCAATCAATACCCATTGCACTGATAGGGTCCAGGGCGTTTTGTGCAATGGGGAGGAGGTTGCTGATTTTGTCTTCCTGCGTCCAGCCAAAATAGTGCTGTTTGTCCAGTGAAACGGTGGGTGTTGAAACCCGCTGATGCACAGGTTCTGTAATTTTCACCACCTGTTCAGCCAGCCATTTCTGCCAGGGACCGGATAAGGCCGATGCTTTGATTTCGTTGTCCAGCATAAGCTTTCCTTCATTGGTGTCCAGCAGCAGCATTTGATTGGGTCCCAATTTACCGCGACGTACAATTTCTGAGGCCGGAATATCGATGACGCCGGATTCAGAAGCCATGACCAGAATACCATCTTTGGAAAGAATCCATCGTGCAGGACGCAGGCCGTTTCTATCCAAAACAGCGCCGACCTGGTGACCGTCTGTAAAACACATGGCTGCCGGACCATCCCATGGCGGCATGAGGCAGGCAGCGTACTGGAAGAAATCATGCGGGATTTTGTCCATGGTTTCGTCTTTAGACCAGGGACCCGGCATCATCATAAAGAGGGCCTGCGGGATGGAGCGGCCGGTGGTGCAGAGAAATTCGAAAAGGTTGTCGAATTGGGTGGAGTCACTGCCACCCGTGTCCAAAATAGGTAAAATATCCTTAATTCTTTCCTTAAGGCGACCGCCGTCCATATGCGGTTCATTCGCTGCCGTGGCATGAGCACAACCCCGTAAGGTGTTGATTTCCCCGTTATGGGCAACAAACCGGAAAGGTTGAGCGCGGTCCCAGGAAGTGAAGGTGTTTGTTGAGTATCTGGAATGTACCAGGGCAATGGCAGAGATAAAGTCTTCATCCAGTAAATCCGGATAAAAATCGGAAACCTGCCAGGCCTGCATCATGCCTTTATAGACGATGGTTTTATCAGAAAGACTTGGGATATAAACATCGCAGCCTTCTTTTTTCATGGCATTTTCAAGTCGTTTTCTCAGGACAAAAAGGCGGATATCTGCGGCCTGAGGGTTGGGTTCCCATGTCATGAACAGTTGACTAACCGATGGTGCGGACTTTCTGGCACCATTGCCGCAGGCGTGAAGATTGGTGGGCACTGTTCGCCAGCCAATCAGAGAAAACTGTTCCTCCTGCGTTATTTTTTCTATCAAAATTTGGGTTTTCAATCTTTCGGCTTCGTCCAAGGGCAGGAAGAACATACCCACGGCATAGTGACCTTCCCGGGGCAGGTGAAAATTGGTCTTCATACGAAAGAACCGATCGGGCATTTGTACCAGAATGCCGGCACCATCGCCGGTATCAGGATCAGCACCAGTGCCGCCGCGGTGAGCCAGGCGCATCAGTATTTCCAGAGCGTCTTTGACGATGGCATGAGAACGCCTTCCGTTGATTTGTGCGACAAAGCCTGTACCGCAGGCATCGTGTTCAAATTCCTTCCGCCACAGGGCGGCTTTTTCCATGGGTTGTTGTCGCGGTTGTGTCTGTTGGGGATTTTCTTTCATAGGTCACCTCATTGTTCTTTCAGTTTTTTCCATAGATGTCCAGGATGTGTTGTGCCACATATTCCAGCGGTTTTCCGCTATCCATACTTTGTTTTTGCATTTTGCGCCAGGCTTCGGCTTCGGGGATGCCCAGGCTTTTCATCAATGCTGCTTTGGCTTTGTCTGCCAGTGCACGCCGTTCCAATCCTGCCTTCAGTTTTGCAGTCTCTGCATTCATCCGGCCATAGCGGTCCCGAAATTGCAGGAGCATTTCGATGGATGTGACAAGACTCTGTGCAGTTACCGGTTTAGGCAGGCAGGTAACATCCAATTCTCCGGAGGCTTGTCTTGCGTAAGAAACCTGATCGGGGGGCACAATCAGCAAAACGGAAGCCGGTTGGTAGTTTTGCAGGTCTTCTGCAAAATGAAGCCCTGTCATATCCGCCAGGCTGAAACCAACAACTGCAATGTCGCAGGGATGGTTTTGTGCGGAGCGAATGCCTTGCGCCCCGGATGTGCAGGCTTCGGTAATGACATGTCCGCGAGAAGTCAGGATGCTTGTCATGTTTTCCATGGTCTCGCGGGCCTTCATAACAAGCAATATATTGCATCGCATCGTTGCACCTCCTTATGCGCAGCATTCAGATGGGTTCTTCTGTTTTTGCTGTTCTGTTGCAAAAGGCCTAGCAACTGCCAAGGTACTTTTCAGTTTCCCACAGGTGAACACAATTTCGGTATTCTTCCACTTCTTTTTCTTTGGCTGAAAGGTAACATTCGGCCGCGTGTGCACCAAGGGTGTTGAGGATGAGGTGGTCTATAGATAAGGCAGTCAATGCTTCATCCAGCGTTTTCGGGAGGGAGACCACCCCCATTTCCTGACGTTCCTCAGGGCTGAGCAGATAAAGGTTTTTCTCAATAGGGTCTGCCGGTTGAAGTTGTCGCTCTATACCATCCAGCCCGGCATCGATAATGGCGGCAAGGGCCAGGTAAGGATTGCACGAGGGGTCGGGGCTGCGCAGTTCAATTCGCGTATCCTTGCCGCGTTGTGCCGGAACACGGATAAGGGGACTGCGGTTCTGAAGCGCCCAGGCGGCATATATGGGGGCTTCAAAACCGGCAACCAGGCGCTTATAGGAATTGATGATGGGATTTGTGATGGCTGTGAGCGCAGCAGCGTGCTCCAACAACCCGGCGATGAAGGACAGCGCCGTTGTGCTGAGGCCATTTGCATTTTCGCTGTCATAAAAAGCATTTTCACCATCTTTTATAAGGGATAGATACGTATGCATGCCACTGCCGGCAATGCCTGCGATGGGTTTGGGCATAAAGGAGGCAGCCAAACCATGACGCTTCGCAATGGTTTTAACAACCAGCTTAAAGGTCATAATGTTGTCGGCGGTTTTCAATCCCTCATCGTAGCGAAAATCGATTTCATGCTGGCCTCTGGCCACTTCATGGTGTGAGGCTTCTACCGAAAAGCCCAGTTCTTCCAGGGTAAGACAAATATCCCGGCGGGCATCCTCACCAAGGTCCATGGGACCCAGATCGAAGTAACTGCCGTTATCCTGTGTGGTGGTGGTAATTTTGCCGTTGTTGTCGGTCTGAAAGAGGAAAAATTCGCATTCCGGGCCGGCATGCATGGTATAACCCAGCGCCTCGGCTTTTTTTAAGGACTTTTTGAGGATGTAGCGCGGATCGCCTTCAAAGGGTTGACCGTCGGAGCCATAGATATCACAGATGAGGCGTGCCACACGGCCGCTTTGCGGACGCCATGGGAACACGGCAAAGGTATCCGGATCCGGGTGGAGAAACATATCGGATTCTTCGATGCGCACAAACCCGTCAATCGATGAGCCATCGAACATGCATTGATTTGACAGTGCTTTTTCCAATTGGTCGACAGTGATGGCCACATTTTTCAGTGTCCCAAACAAGTCTGTGAATTGGAGACGGACAAATTTCACATCATTCTCCCTGGCAATGGTCATCACATCTTGTGCAGTTTTTTTACGCATATCCTGTCCTTTCTGTTACGGGGTTCTTTTTTTCGCATTCAGTCTCCTGAAAAGGCATTTCGGGGAGCTTTCCTAAGCCGTGATTTCCTTCTGAGCCCTTGCTTGTTTGCGCTGGTTTTTAGTAATTGTGCTTCTGTCTTCTCGCAAACAAGCTGAATTGTCTGCAAAAAAAATCAAAAATAAAATGGCGTCAAAAACGGTTATTCTTAAGAATGACCGTTTTTGGAACGCCATTGTTCCGTTTGCTTTATATGGCTTCGTACAGGGGGCAGAGATTCTGCCGGACCAGATACGAATGGGCAAGGATACAATTTGCATCCCAAATGCTTCTACATTATATCATATATCTGACATCATGCAACATTTTTATATGAAAATTGCATAATATTTTTCTTGATGATGCATATATCCATGGGCATACATTTTTATTTTCCTTGAAAATGATGGATTATCTGCTGATATAAATGCCGTTAAACTGTTTGTTTTAGATATGTTACACTGGTTTTCATTCACAGATAAGGATTAAGAAAAAAGAAAAGAGAAAACAGTATTCTGCAAGATTCAAATTATAAATTGCAGAATAGCTTGCAAAGCCTTTAGTAGACAATCAAAAAAACATTGTGAAATACAAGACAAACCTGTGAATAGAAAAAAGCTTGTGGTATGATAGCACTGGTCATTTGCAAAGACCGCTGAGGAGGCTGTTTCATGATTAAAAAAAGAATAAAGATTCCCGGCATCCACCCCGCCGAGAGGAAGGGTACGGAAAACTGCGCTACCTCGCAGGTTCCCGTACCAAAAACTGCCTATATTCCTATGGTGCAGCACATCGGTGCGGCATGTATTCCCACTGTAAAGAAGGGGGATCATGTGCTGGCCGGTCAGGTCATTGGAGATTCAGATGCCTATGTTTGCGCCCCGGTTCATGCGTCGGTGTCTGGTATGGTGCAAACGGTGGAACCGATGCTGTGTTTTGGTAATCGGCAGGTGATGACAGTGGTCATCAAAACCGACGAGTAACAGGTCTTTTTGCCGGAAATACAAGCACCGGTCATTGCATCGAACGCCGATTTTCTGAAAGCGGTTCGTGCGGCCGGTTTGACCGGTTTGGGCGGTGCAGGTTTCCCAACCCATGTCAAATTGAGCCCCCTAAAAGGGACCAATCCGGATTTGCTTATTATCAATGCTGCGGAGTGTGAACCCTATATTACCTCAGATTTCAGGGAATGCATGGAGTACCCGGATCGTATCGTGGCCGGTGTTCTGTCGGTCATGAAATGGACAGGCGTTACCAGGACCATTATTGGTATTGAAGACAATAAACCCGAAGCTATTGCTTTATTGAAGGAAAAATGTGCGAATATTCAAAACATCGAAGTGCGCGCATTGAAAAGCCAGTATCCGCAAGGTGCAGAACGTGTTCTGATACACACCATCTCCGGACGTGTGGTGAAGACCGGAAAACTGCCGGCTGATGTTGGGTGTCTGGTCATGAATGTTACATCGGTTTCTTATTTGCAGGCCTATCTGGATACCGGCATGCCGCTGATGAAAAAAAGAATTACGGTGGATGGTCCTTTGGTAAAAATCCCGGGCAATTATGAAGTCTTTATTGGCACTCCGCTAACAGATGTTTTTGAAACCTGTGGCGGTCTGACAGGTGACCCGGAAAAAATACTCATGGGAGGCCCTATGATGGGTGTTGCTATGCACTCAGCCGATGTGCCGGTCATAAAAAATACCAATGCCATTCTGGTATTGGATCACAAGCTGGCCGGTATGCCGGTGGAAACGGCTTGTATTCGCTGTGGCCGCTGTGTATCCCACTGTCCCATGTCCCTGCAGCCGCTCGATATCAACCGTGCGGTTATCAACCGTGCCTGGGAAGAGCTTCCTGCCTATCAGGCTATGGACTGTATTGAGTGCGGCAGTTGCTCCTATGTTTGCCCGGCCCACCGCTACCTGGTGCAGTCGTTGCGTCTCGCAAAAGACCACATTCGCAAACAACCGAAAAAAATGGAGGTGAAAAAGGCATGAGTGAGCAGTTTGTTGTGGCATCTTCTCCCCATATTCGGGAAGGATCCACTACCAGAAGAATTATGTTAGACGTCCTCATTGCCCTTGTACCAGCTGCCTTTGCTGCGGTTTGGTTTTTCGGCCTCCGTGCCCTCCTGGTCATGGTGGTCTGTATGGCCTCCGCTGTGTTCTGGGAATGGGGTTCCCGTAAGTTATTCAGGCGCGAAAGCACAGTCGGGGATTTGAGTGCAATGGTCACGGGCCTGTTGTTGGCTCTGAACCTGACGGCCACCATTCCGCTGTGGATTGCAGTTGTGGGTACCTTCCTTGCCATTGTTATGATCAAGCAGCTCTTTGGCGGTATTGGACAAAACTTTATGAACCCGGCTCTTGGTGCCCGTGCCATATTGGTGGTGGCTTACGGGCGTGCCATGACTTCCTGGATAGCACCCGGATCATCCGGAATAGACGCCGTAAGCACGGCAACACCCTTAATGATCATGCGGGATGGCGGTGAGCTGCCGGCCCTTGCAGACCTGTTTTTTGGCAGTGTGGGGGGTTGCTTGGGAGAAACGTCGGCTCTGGCGATTCTGATCGGTTTTGTTTACCTCTTGGTAAGAAAGATCATTACCTGGGAAATACCGGTGCTGATGACCGGTTCAGCAATGCTTCTTATTTGGGTTTTGGGTGGTGACGGTCTGTTTGACGGAGATCCGCTGCGTCATATGCTGGCTGGCGGCCTCTTGCTGGGCGCTGTGTTTATGGCCACCGACTATGCCACAAGCCCTGTCACTACAAAAGCACGTTGGATTTATGCGATTGGTTGCGGTGCCTTAACAGCCGTTTTCAGAATGTTTACAAACATGACGGAAGGCGTTTCTTTTGCCATTATTTTGATGAATGTGGCAACACCCTTAATGGATAGACTCATCGTGAAAAAATCATTTGGGGAGGTAGGCAATGACACAGCAAAATAGTTCAGGCACAGCGTCAGCCCCTCAAAAGAGACAGGCGGCAGACCGGAAAATGTGGTACAGAGAAATGGTGAACCCGGCTGTTGTCCTCTTTCTGGTCGGCCTGATTGTAACGGGTTTGCTGGCGGTTGTGTACCAGATGGCCCAACCCATTATTGTAGAAAGAGAAGCGAAAGAAAAAATGGCCTCTCTCCAAACCGTGCTGCCGGCAGCGGATACTTTTGAACCCGAAAAAAGCCGGTCAATCCTGGAACAGGGTGGTCTGACCGTTCCGGAAACTGTGGTTTCCTTATATCCTGGAATGAAGGGTGGCGCTTTTGCAGGCTGTGCAGTGCAGGTTGCACCCAAAGGCTATGGGGGTGCCATATCCATGATTGTCGGGGTTGGTGCAGACGGTGCCATAAGCGGGGTCATCATTATTTCGCAAAATGAAACCCCCGGCCTTGGGACGAAAGCAGCAGAACCTGCCTTTCTAAAACAATACAATGCAGTGGCAGATCCTGCCGGTTTGCAGGTGGTGAAACGGGTCGCCACAACACGTGGTGAAATTGAAGCATTGACCGGAGCAACCGTTACCTCCCGAGCGGTGACACGTGGCGTGACCGATGCACTGACAGCCGCACGGGAATTCATGAAAAAGGAGGGCTTGCAATGAATGTCAAAAGAATGAAAGACGTGTTAACGGCGGGTCTGCTCAAGGAAAATCCCATCATTCGTTTGTTGCTGGGGATGTGCCCCTCTTTGGCGGTCACAACCATGGCTGAAAACGGCTTAGGGATGGGTCTTGCGGCAACGGTTGTGTTGATTGGATCCAATATCGCAATTTCTTCTGTGCGTAATATCGTGCCCGATAAGGTGCGTATTCCGGTCTTCATTACCATCATTGCCGGTTTTGTGACGGTGGTGCAATTGCTCATGGCTGCCTATCTTCCAGATTTAAACAATCGTTTGGGCATTTTTATTCCATTGATTGTTGTGAACTGTATTATTCTGGCGCGCGCTGAAATGTTCGCCTGTAAAAATAACCCTTTGCTTGCAGCGTTGGATGCCATCGGCATGGGTGCGGGCTTTACCGGTGCATTGTTTATCATCGGTTCAGTCCGTGAAATTCTTGGTGCCGGTACCTGGATGGGCATGACACTTACAAAAGATCTGTTTGACCCGGCGTCCATAATGATATTGCCCCCGGGCGGGTTTCTGGTGATGGGGGTGCTGATTGCAGTTGTGAACAAAGTGTCCATTCTGCGCACGGGAAAGAAAGCTGTCCCGGATGCAGCCGGCTGCGGCAGCAGTTGCGGGGACGGTGAAGGTTGTGCCGGCTGTGCCATTGTCAATAAAGAAGGGGGTGCCGTATGAAGGAATTACTGACGATCCTTGTAGGTGCACTGTTTATTGAGAACTTTGTTTTGTCAAAATTTTTGGGTATATGTCCATTTTTAGGGGTTTCTAAAAAACGGGAAACTGCCCTCGGCATGAGCGGTGCTGTTGTCTTTGTTATGGTACTGGCTTCGGCTGCCACCTGGATGGTGAACACATGGCTCTTAATCCCGCTGCACCTGGAATACTTGCAGACCATTGCGTTTATCCTGCTCATCGCAGCACTGGTGCAGTTTGTGGAAACCGCTTTGAAAAAATTGGCACCGCCATTATACAAATCATTGGGTATCTTTCTTCCGCTCATTACCACGAACTGCGCGGTTTTAGGGTCTTCCCTGATCCATGTACAACGTGGCTATACCTTTGTGCAGGCGGTCTTTTACGGATTTTCAGCCGGGCTTGGTTTTACAATGGCCCTGATTTTATTTTCAGGTATCCGCGAAAAACTGGAAACCTGCGACATCCCGGAATCGTTCAAAGGGATGCCCATTTCATTAATCGCGGCAGCCCTGGTGTCGGTGGCGTTCTTTGGATTTGCCGGTCTGGTGTTACCGTCATAATCACTGTGAACTGCTGAACCTACAAAAGGCAGCCGGCGCTGTGAAATTCAGATAACCGGCAGAGGCACCCTATATTGTTGGAGGAATAAAAATGGATTTTTTGGCAATTCTTATCCCCGTTGCAGTGGTGGCCGGACTGGCCTTGATTTTCGGGATTGGCTTATCCATCGCATCCAAAGTGTTTCATGTGGAAAGGAATCCGCAAATTGACACCGTTCGTGAGGTTCTGCCGGGCATCAATTGTGGTGCCTGCGGTTGTTCCGGATGCGATACGTACGCTGAAGGCATTGTTTTGGATGGCATGGCAATCAATCGTTGCCCGGTGGGCGGCGCGCCACTGCTGGTCAGGCTGTCAGAGATAATGGGCGTGGAGGCAGATGCGAAGGAAGGTTCTCAGGCACGGGTCTTGTGTCAGGGTGACTGGAAAACCGTGGATAAGAAATACAAATATGAAGGCATTCAGGATTGTGCCTCCGCTGCGGCCTTGCTAGGCGGCATGTCTGCCTGTATTTTCGGCTGTGTCGGTTTTGGCAGCTGCCAAAAAGCATGCAAATTCGATGCCATTGTTGTGGAAGATGGCTTGGCCAGAATTTTGCCTGAAAAATGTACCGGCTGCGGTTTGTGTGTGCCGGAATGCCCGAAGAGCATTATTAAAATGCTGCCGATTTCCGCGGACCATACGGTGCTTTGTTCTAACCACGAACGGGGAGCTGTTTCCAGAAAGAATTGTAAAACCGCCTGTATTGCCTGCGGTCTCTGCGTGAAAAACTGCCCGACACAGGCCATTACCATGGACCGTTTTCTTGCCGTCATCGATCCGGCCAAGTGCATTGATTGCGGAAAGTGTGCAGAAGTCTGCCCGCAAAATACGAT
>JBBRWP010000020.1:0-23609 GCA_038249175.1 Acetivibrionales bacterium | reverse complement strand
TAGTATCACATCAGCATCCCTCGGTTCAAATATTAAGTGAAACACATCAAAATTTTTCAATACATCCATAAGGCTTGCTATAAAATATCTGACCTTTCCTATATAATTCTCCTATACATTAGTAATCCGACATTATTACAATATCCAAGGAGGATTTATGACAGGAAAACAATTGGTTCTGGATGCCATATACAACAAAGAAACCCCACGCGCCCCATGGGTGCCTTTTATTGGCTGCCATGCCGCCAGTTTGGTCGGTGTGAATGCTGAAGAATACTTTAAGAGCGCCGACCATATTTTTCAGGGCATTTCAAAGGCGATTGAACTGTATAGACCGGATGGTATTCCTGCGCTCTTTGACCTTCAGGTAGAAGCAGAGGCAATGGGATGTGAGCTGAAATATGCTGAATTGAACCCGCCTTCTGTGAAAACACACCCCTTGGAACTGGGCAAAAAGCTGTCGGATCTGAAAATACCCACTGAAAAAGACGGGCGTTTCCCGGTAGTATTGGCCTCGACCCGCCGTATCTGTGAAACCTTTGGCGCTGAAAAAGCCATTTACGGTTTGATTACAGGACCGTTTACCCTCGCTTTGCACCTGCGTGGCACGGATATATTCTATGACATGATTGATGAGCCGGATGAGATGAAGACTTTGATGGCATTTTGTCGGGATGTCTGTATTAAAACAGCGGACATGTATATGGATGCCGGTGTGGATATTATTGCTCTGGTCGATCCAATGACATCACAGATATCTCCGGATAATTTCCGGGAGTTTGTCACACCCTTTGTCACACCTGTGTTTGAACATGTCCGTGCCAGAGAAAAAGCGAGTTCATTCTTTGTTTGCGGTTATGCAAAAAACAACGTTGAAGCCATGTGCGAATGCAAGCCCGACAACATATCGATCGATGAAAACATCCCGCTTGACTATGTGAAGGAAGTCTGCGAAAAGTATGGTATCAGCTTTGGCGGCAATATCAAACTCACCATGACGATGCTTTTTGGCACACCGACAGACAACATCAATGATGCAAAGAACTGTATGGCTATCGGCGGAACAAAAGGATTTATACTGGCCCCTGGCTGTGATATTCCTTATGCAGTACCGCAAGACAATATCCGCGCCATCAGCAGTCTTGTGCATAATGAGGTGGGAGAATTCATGGAAACCACCAATGTGCTGGATGGTGTGGTTTATGATTTACCGGATTATGCATCGGCAGATCAGGTCATTATCGATGTGGTAACACTTGATTCTGACTCTTGTGCACCCTGCCAGTACATGATGGAAGCAGTAAAGCTGGCTGCGGAAAGCTTTGGCGATAAAGTCCAGTACATAGAACACAAGATTAAACAAAAAGAGTCTGTGGTTTGCATGATCAAACTCGGTATTCAGAACATACCCACCATAGCGATTGACGGAGAAGTGAAATACATTAGTATTATCCCGGATTCTGAGGCGTTGAAAAACAGTATACGTGAAGCCGGTGTTAAGAAAGGGATACTGTGACGGTTCTTAAAATGGTTTCCTTGACAGAGCCATGCTCGGCCTGTGTCATGATTGATGGTTTGATCCATGAAATGCTGGACAAGCTTCTGATAAAGTTTCCGCAGGCTCGGATTGAATATCAGGTTGTGGAACATCTGAAAGACATCCGTCAGGTAAAAGGTTTGGAAGTTGAGAAGTTTCCTGCACTCTTTTTAAATGACGATCAGATTACTGCAGGCACTCTGCCGACACCTCAGCAATTGCGGATTTGGGTGGAAGAGACGTGTCGCGGGTAACAATGGAATGATAATATGAAGTACCCTTTAGCGAAGCTTGCAATATAGCCGGCACAGTTTGTGCCGGCTATATTGCAAAGGTTTTTGTTATTCATCATCGCCTAAGTCGCTGATATCAGACTCGATAATGAAACATTGATTTTGTTCACGGCATGGTGGAGGCATACAGAATGTAAACAGGAGGAAGTACAATGACCCATTTGGTTGTGATCGGTGGTTTTTTAGGAGCCGGAAAAACATCCGCGATACTGTCTATGGCCAAACATCTTTTATCAATCGGGCAACGTGTCGGCATTGTCACCAATGATCAGGGAAGCGACCTGGTCGATACTGCATTTTTGGCAAAAGAGGGGCTGCCGGTTCTGGAAGTCAATGGCGGGTGTTTTTGCTGTAACTTCGATGAATTTTCAGCAAAAGTTGCAGAGCTGGCAGAAACACAAATGCCGGATGTGGTGTTGGCCGAGCCGGTTGGCAGTTGCACAGACCTGGTTGCAACCATCTTTAAACCGTTGCAGCATCACGAAACTAAAAAGTTTGCCTTACGGCCCCTATCGATTCTGGTCGATCCCAAACGGCTTGCAAAGGTGATGGCAGAAGATGAGGATCGTCTTTTCCCGGATGAAATCAACTACCTTTTCAAAAAGCAGCTGGAAGAAGCCGATTTACTCATCTTGAACAAGACAGACCTTTTAACAGCAGAAGAGCGAGTAACGATGGTTCAGCAACTGCGTTCACTGGTACCAACAGCAGAAGTGCTGGAAGTATCGGTGAAAAATCAGACAGGCATCGCGAACTGGGCAGAAAAAACAGCAGCGCAGGCGCCTTCGTTACGGACAATCCCTGACCTGGATTATGACGTGTATGCCAATGCCGAAGCCAGTTTGGGCTGGCTTAACAGTTCTCTGTTAATCCGTTTCGAGCAAAAAACAGACATCAACCATTTTTGCATGTCGTTTATGCATCGGATTAGTGAAGCAATCAAAGATGAAAAAGGTGAGATTGCACACATGAAAGTCTATGCCATGGATGAAGAAGACTGGCTAAAAGTGAGCCAGGTTTCCATACAAGCAAAACCTGAGTTCAACCGTGTCATGGAAAATGACAAAGAAACGGTGAACATGGTCATCAATATCCGGGCGCGGATTTCACCTGAGAAACTGAAAAGTATTGTAACCTCCGCATTAGAAAAACAACTTCATGAGAGCAAAGGCCTGGCGGAAGGCTTGCAAACTTCCTGCTTTGCACCTGCCCGGCCTAATCCGACCCATCGTATGGTGTAGTTTGCCTGCGTGGAGGTAAGATTTTTCGATGTCATGGGACAAATTTGAACCCCATTGTCTGTATGTTCACTGTAAAGTAAAAAAGGCTTGACTTGTCTGCCTGAATGTTTATTGTAAAGTAAAAAAGTCTTGACTTGACTGCCTGAATGTTTATTGTAAAGTATAATGGTTGGGTGCAACTACCAATATATTGTGATAACGATAAAAGGAATGTCATAAACCCCATATATTTTTCTGTAAAGGGAAAACACTTGACACGACCGTGTGGTCGTGTTATTCTTTTTTAGCGGCAGAAACTCTATTCTACAGAAATCCTGTCGATAAACATATTCTTCTATAGAATAGGAGAAAGCTTTGGCGGAACTGGATGAGAAATTTCCTGCTGAATATGAATCCATTGTTCTACTGCTCGATTTTTATGGTGAATTGCTGTCAAAACAACAGCAGGAAGTACTGGATCTACATTATAACAATGATTATTCATTTTCGGAAATTGCGGAACAACTGGTCATCAGCCGCCAGGCGGTCTATGATGCCGTCCGAAACGGGAAAAGCGCTTTACAAAAATATGAAAGCAAACTTGGGCTGAACAAACGTTTTACGAATGAACAAACAGTGATAAAAAAGACACTGTGCATCCTGGGGGATGCGAGAGAAATGCAAGATATTGCAGGCTATAAAAAAGTGACGCAGCATGTTATCGAATTATTGAATGGACTTTTATCACAATTGTAATGTCGAAAATGCGTAGCATTTTCAGCAAGTTTCTGGTCTATATGAAACGAAGAGAATGATTATAATCTGAAAATGCATAACATTTTCAGCAAGATTTGTGCCTGTATGAAATGAAGAGAATGGCCATAATACCGAAAATGCATAACCTTTTCAGCAAATTTTATATCTGTGTGAAATGAAAGGAACTTTATATATATGGCTTTCGAAGGACTCAGCGAAAAACTGGCGGCACTGGTCAAAAAAATGAAGGGCCAGGTGCGTGTCACAGAAAAAGACGTCAAGGACATGATGCGCGAAATCAAGTTGGCTTTACTTGAAGCAGATGTCAGTTTTAAGGTGGTCAAGGATTTTATTGCATCCATATCCGAACGGGCTATTGGTGCGGAAGTGCTCGAAAGTCTGTCGCCGGGTCAACAGGTTGTCAAGATTGTTCATGAAGAACTGATTCAATTGATGGGCGGGGTGCCTTCAAAAATAACCTACTCTTCTTCCTCACCAACAGTTTATATGCTCTGTGGCCTGCAGGGCGCTGGTAAAACAACCACCGCTGGTAAATTGGCCTCTGTTCTCCGTAAAGACGGAAAACGACCACTGCTGGCCGCCTGTGACATTTACCGTCCGGCCGCCATCAAGCAATTGCAAGTTGTCGGCGGGCAGTTGAATATACCGGTCTTTGAAATGGGTACGGATACAAATCCTGTCATCATTGCACAAAAGGCAGTTGCGCACGCAAAATCCATGCTCCTTGATGTTGTTATCATAGACACAGCGGGGCGTTTGCATATTGATGAAACCCTGATGGAAGAACTCAAAAACATCCGGAAAGCGGTAAAACCCCAGGAAATCCTCCTGGTTGTTGATGCGATGACAGGGCAGGATGCCGTGAATGTGGCTGGTTCATTCAATGAACAGCTGGGGATTGACGGCATTATATTAACCAAACTTGATGGCGACACCCGTGGTGGTGCTGCACTGTCTACAAAGGCTGTCACTGGAAAACCGGTGAAGTTTGCCTGTATAGGTGAAAAGCTGAGTGATATTGAGCCCTTTTATCCCGATCGTATGGCATCCCGTATTCTGGGTATGGGCGATGTGCTGAGCCTAATTGAAAAAGCACAGGATGCTTTTGACGAAAAGTCAGCAATGGATCTTGAAAGAAAAATACGGACGCAAACCTTTACCTTGGATGATTTCCTGGAACAAATGCAACAGATTAAAAAAATGGGACCCTTGCAGGATCTCATTGCCATGATACCCGGTGTGGATGCAAAAGCACTGAAGGGTATGCAGTTTGACGATAATATGTATGCCAGAACCATGGCTGTTATACAGTCTATGACGTCCAGGGAGCGCAGTAATCCGAATATTATCAACGCTTCACGCAGAATTCGTATTGCCAAAGGCAGCGGAACGGATGTGCCGGAAGTAAACCGTTTACTGAAGCAGTTTGAAGAAATGAAGAAAATGATGAAGCAGTTCTCAGGCCCGAACGGGAAAAATATGATGAAAAACATTGGGAAAAAGCGCAGGCGCTAGTGTACTGTCTGGTTGATATATAGTTAAAATATGGCTTAATAAAGACCGGTAATGATCATTCATAATAGGTGGAAATATGAATTACTGATACTCTAATTATTTTAAATTTGAACAAGACAGTATACTAGCAGCATTTGTTCGATATGCACAATGAAGCAATTATTGAACAGCAGGTTCAATCTTGAAATACTTTTGGTTGAATCTTTTTATCAAATGATGGTGCTGCAACGGATAAACAGATGCCAATAGAATCAGTGAAGATAAAGACATATCAGCCTGGAACACATGTAAACCAGTAAACCAGATGCCAATAGAACCGGATACAAACTATCCTTCGTTCTTTCGCATAAATAACGAAACAAGAGAATAAGAAAAGGTGGTGGATGACATGGTTAAAATGAGACTGAAAAGAATGGGCGCAAAGAAAATGCCTTACTACCGCATCATCGTTGCGGACAGCCGTTCTCCTAGAGACGGAAAATTTATTGCACAAGTGGGCACATATGATCCTCTGAAAAACCCTTCAGAGATTACGTTCAATGCTGATTTGGCAAAAGAATGGCTGAAAAACGGTGCACAACCGACGGAAACCGTGAGAAAATTGTTGAAAATCGCCGGTGTTACAGAATCGACCGCCACGATAGTTTGACGTTAGTCAGTGCTATCTGCAGTCATTCACCCGATTGGAGGCATATATGAAAGAACTTCTTGAAAAAATTGCGAAGTCCCTGGTCGATCATCCGGAAAGCGTGACGGTAACCGAAGTAGAGGAAGACGATACTTTGGTCTTGGAGTTGCGTGTGGCCGACGACGATATGGGAAAGGTCATCGGTAAACAAGGCCGGATTGCAAAGGCAATTCGTATTGTGATGAAGGCCGCTGCGGTTCATGAAGAGCGCAGAATTGCCGTTGAGATTGTACAAGACTAAAAAACAACCGGTACCACAGGTGCCGGTTGTTTTTTGTTCAAATAAGTTTGTTCAAAAGCCTCTTATTCAAAATTGGTTTGTTCAAAAGTCTCTTATGCAAAATTGGTTTGTTCAAAAGTCTCCTATTCAAAATAAGTTTGTTCAAAAGCCTCTTATTTTAAAAATTGGTTTGTTCAAAAGTCTCTTATTCAAAGGCCTTTGTTCAGCAGAATGTTTTCTATCGGCTACTGTCGGGAGGTTGTTCATCGGTACCGGTCTGTCTTTGGCAGTAATGGCTACCGGCAATACTGCCCATATAATCAACCTGCAATTATTTTGCAGACAAATACCCATCGGCTTTCAACAATTCTGCCATGAGCACGGCGCCTCCGGCAGCACCGCGAATGGTGTTGTGGGAGAGGCTTACGAACTTATAGTCGAAAATGGTATCCTCTCGTAAACGACCAATCGTTATGCCCATGCCATTGCCGGCATTGCGATCCAATTTTGTCTGAGGGCGGTTGTCTTCTTCGAAGTATTGCAGGAATGGCTTTGGTGCAGAAGGCAGGTTCAACTGCTGAGCCTTGCCTTCAAAGGCCTTCCATCGGGCCAGTATTTCTTCTCTTGACGGTTTCTTAGCAAAAGAAACAAAGGTTGCTGACATGTGGCCGTCGGTGACCGGTACGCGAATGCATTGAGCTGTTATCAGGGGTGTGCTTGCCTTGATGATGCCGGTGCTGCCCACGGTTCCCCAAATACGGAGCGGTTCCTGTTCACTCTTTTCTTCTTCCCCACCAATGTAAGGAATAACATTATCGAGCATTTCCGGCCAGTCGCTAAAGGTTTTGCCGGCACCGGATATCGCCTGATATGTGCAGGCAACTATTTTTTGAATACCAAAATCACGGAGCGGGCTAAGCGCCGGTACATAACTCTGAATGGAGCAGTTCGGCTTCACAGTAATAAAACCACGAGTGGTGCCCAGACGTTTTTGCTGCATGGCAATGACCTGGTTGTGTTCAGGATTAATTTCTGGAATGACCATTGGTACATCCGGTGTCCACCGATGAGCAGAGTTATTTGAAACAACCGGTGTTCCGGTTTTTGCATACGCTTCCTCTAATGCCTTTATCTCATCTTTTTTCATATCCACAGCACAAAAGATGAAGTCAACTTCCTCTGAGACAGCCGCTACATCGGAGGCATCTTTCACAATAATGCCAGCAACTGAAGCAGGTATAGGGGTAGACATTTTCCAACGTCCTGCAACGGCTTCTTCATAGGTCTTTCCGGAAGACTTGAACGAAGCGGCAATACCGGTGACGTCAAACCAGGGATGATGTTCCAGTAAGGTAACAAATCGTTGTCCGACCATACCTGTACCGCCGACAATACTGACTCTCAATTTTTTTGCCATGCTATACTCCTTTTCTTATAGGTGCTTTCACTTTATTATGCTTTCCCTTTATTATTTTATCATAGATTATCTTTCACTAGATGCCATGGATACAACGTATCTGCGATTCAACGACAAATGTCCTTCACGGGAATACAAATGTTCGCAATAGAAAAACAAATGTAGCCTTATTATAAAGGATAGCTGATTTTGTTACAATACTGCTGTTGTAGAAAATCATGGATGTTTCAGTTTTTTTTCATGAATATTCACCAATACATCAACAAAAAAATCCCTTTTGACAAGTAGCACGCCCTGTGCTAAACTTCATGCAAGTGTCAATTTGTATGAAGTTTTGTGTTCCAAAGTCTTTTATAACTTTGGTGTTGGTATGCTATCAACCTAAAAACTTTTTCAATTTGATACCGGTGCATTGTTTAGTGGATTATCGTCATCATTTCTGACTGCATATTCATGTGGTGAGGTGTCTTGACAATGTACAAGTTGAATACGACATTGTTGGTGTGTGCAAAACAGCACAAGAATAGGGAATTGGGTGAAAATCCCAAGCGATCCTGTCGCCGTAATGACGGAGCAAGAACCAGGAAAAGTTTTTTCAGCCACTGGGAGAAATACCCGGGAAGGCGGTTTGTTGCGAAGATGTCCAGCCGGAAGACCTGCCAACACTGTGCCATAACAACCAGCCAACGTTTCGTGGTTGATGACAATGCGATGATTTCTTTTTCAGGACCTCGCGGAATTGAAATCGGATTGTTCACATTGGCATCACTCTTGATGGCCATCACATGGTGCGTTGCGTTTGATTGTTTTGGTTTTACTATGGCTTCACAGGATATGAAGTGGTGGTTGTTTTGAGATTAGGGAAAAAATCCCTTTTCGTGCAAACCATACGCTTCGATCGTGCGGATCGAAGCGTTTTTTGTTGTCTTCTTCTCTTTTGTGTGAAGAAGTGTGTGCAAAAAACGTCGATCCCATCGTTCGGAAACAAAGCACACACGCAGAAAAGGAGAAACCCTGAATATGTATAATACTACAGCGTGACTTCAATGCTTTTATCAGGTTTCATGGCATTTTTAGAAATTCTGACTTGCTGTCAGGTAGCTTAAATACTGTGTCATAAAGATTTATATTTCAAATTCACGCTGTAGTGATAGCATTTTCAGCAAGTTTTGTACCTGCACGAAAAGAAAGGAAAAATAATTATCATGAACAACACAAAAAACGTAGGTCAGGATCAGAATGGTGACAATAATGTTAATTCGATGGAAAAAAGCAAAGCAATTGTTCTGCAAAAAAACGGGTGTAGTACAGCCGGTAAAAACGGCGCAGGGAAAATGCTGATTACTTCGCTGCTCATCTTCCTCCTGTTATTTGCACTGGCTGCATGCGGCACTACGCCTGCAAATGAAAACCCTTCTACCACGGCACTTGCTGCGGATAGCCCTGCTGCCACCATAAAAACGACTCCGGAAGCGACCCCTGAAACAACTCCGGAGGCAACCGCTGAAGCAACGCCAGAAGCCGTTGCGGTTCCTGCCACAGACCGCGCCGGGAACCCTATTGCCGTGCCGGCCGAGGTGAAGAGAATTGTTTCATTGGCCCCTTCATTTACAGAAACCCTGATTGATTTAGGGCTTTCTGATCGTATCGTTGCCATCGATAAGCAAGCGACCGCTTTGGCAGGTGTTAACCCGGCATGGCCGGTTTTCGATTTGATGACACCCGATGCAGAGAAAATTCTTCAGCTGAAGCCAGACGTAATCATTGCAACCGGGATGTCCATGGTGGATAATGAAGATCCCTTCAAACCGATTTCGGACACCGGTGTTTGTGTCATTTATATCCCATCCAGTGATAGCATAAAGGGTATTCAGGAAGATTTGATGTTCATTGGCGCTGTAACAGGAACAACAGATAATGCACAAAAACTGGTTGACAAAATGCAAGCAGGTATTGACAGCGTTGCTGCTATCGGGAAAACAGTTAGTGAGAAGAAAAAAGTGTACTTTGAGATAGGTGCTGCACCCTACATGTACAGCTTTGGCTCCGGCGTCTTCTTAAATGAGATGATAGAACTCATCGGTGCTGAAAATGTTTTTGCCAATGAAAAAAGCTGGTTGTCTGTTTCGGAAGAATCTGCCCTGGCAGCGAACCCGGATGTCATACTGACGAACGTGAACTATATACCGGAGCCGGTGGCTGAAATCAAAGCCCGTGCCGGTTGGGATGTGATGAAAGCGGTAAAAGACGGCCAGGTGTTCTACATTGATAATATGGCCAGTTCATTGCCGGATCACAATATTGTGAAAGCTCTGAATGAAATGGCCAAAGCAGTTTACCCGGATATTTATAAGTAATAGGTGGCATACAAGTTTTTTACTGATGGTAATATTTACGATAATATAATCGTCAATCAGGTGTTCAGCCCGGAACATAATCCCTTGAAAGGGAGCCAAACAAAAACGTGAAAAAAATTAAAAAAATCAAAATAATCAACCCAACCACAATGTTGAGCGAAAACAGAATGACCGTCAGCAATACAACTCTGGCCATTCTGCTTTCGCTTGTCGCGACCATCATTCTGCTTTTGCTCGGTGTGGGTATCGGCAGTGTTTTCATTGCACCATCAGATGTGGCGCAGGTACTGGCCAATAAACTCTTCGGTTCACCCTTGCCGCTTGGATTTGACAGTATCACTGTCTCACTGGTTTGGAAGCTGCGTCTACCACGGGTCCTCCTGGCCTTTGTTGTCGGCGCCGGGCTTGGGGCGAGTGGCACGGTGATGCAGTCTGTTCTGCGGAACCCTTTGGCGTCTTCTTATACCCTGGGTGTATCTGCCGGGGCTGCCTTAGGTGCCGGGGTGGTCATTGTGACCGGCTTCGCCATACCCCTGCTGGGACAGCTGACGTTGCCCGCAGTTGGCCTGCTTTCCGGTCTTGCGACAGTTTTTATTGCGGTAAAGTTTGCCGCCCGTATGGACCGCAGTATGTCCAACAACACCATCATCCTCGCCGGCATGGTCTTTTCTTTATTTATAAACGCAATCCTTACACTGATATCAGCCATGTCACATGATCAGATACAACGCCTGATTTTTTGGCAGATGGGCAGTTTTGCCATGAAAGACTGGTCCCATGTTATCGTGTTAACGCCGTTGACAGTCATTGGTCTTTTGTGGCTCATTCGCTATGTCCGTGAACTTGATATGATTGTTTTTGGGGATGAACAGGCACAGTCCATGGGCGTGAACCTGAAGAGGGCGAAGTGGATGCTTTTGGGCTTGTCGGCCGCATTGACCGGTGCAGCTGTTGCATTTTCTGGTGTCATCGGTTTCATTGATCTCATTGCACCCCATATTACCCGTAAAATTTTCGGTGCCTCCCATCGTTACGTCGTGCCAATGTCTGCCCTTTTTGGCGGGAGCTTCATGATACTGGCTGATTTGGTGGCACGAACCATACTATCACCATCAGAATTGCCCGTTGGTGCTGTTACAGCAATTATTGGGGCACCCTTTTTCATTTGGGTGTACTTTGGCCGCAACAAAAAGGCGGTGGCATCATGACGCAGCGCAATATCCCATTAATTCAAGTAGAGGGTTTATCGGCAGGCTATAACGGTACGGATGTGGTTCACGATGTAACCCTTATTGTACATGGACATGAAAACATCTCCCTGCTTGGCCCCAATGGCTGTGGTAAAACGACGTTACTGCGAGCTATTTGCGGTATTCTGCCGCTTTCTGGTGGACACGTTTTATTGGATGGAAAAGACCTCAAACACATGAAGCGCAAAGAAATTGCGCGAAACATGGCCTTGATGAGCCAAATATCTACAGTCTATTTTTCCTATACTGTCTGGGATACGGTGATGCTGGGTCGCTACATTCATATGAAAAACGGTTTATTCGAGTCTCCGAAAAAAGTAGATACACAAAAAGTCCAGGAATGCCTGGAAGCAGTTGAAATGTTGGATTTGGCTGAGCGTCCCATCGACAGTCTGTCCGGTGGTCAACTGCAGCGTGTTTTTCTGGCCAGGACACTGGCACAGGAACCCAAAATGATTCTTTTGGATGAACCGACCAACCATTTGGATTTGCGCCACCAGATTGAGCTGATTGATCATCTGGTTTCCTGGTCCAGGGAGGGTGACCGTTGTATTGTGGGTGTTTTGCACGATATCGGCCTGGCTTCAAGGTTGGCAGAACGGTTATTGTTGATGAATGAGGGACGGATTGTGGTAGACGGCAGCAAAAAAATGGTTCTTGAAAGCAATCACCTGAACGAAGTATATGGTTTGAATGTACGACAATACATGCTTGACATGTTGGATCAATGGCAGATAAACCGTGAAAATGTGTAGTGTTTTCAGCAAGTTTTGCAACTACTTGAAATGGGAAAAATGGAAATTAATTTGAAAATGCACAGCATTTTCACCAAGTTTTGTGCCGACACGAAACGAAAGGAGTAATAATAACGATGAATACGACTTATCGCAGTCCCTATGAAGCCTATCCTTTTCTGGCCGATACGGCCGCCGACCTGCGCTGTGATTTTGAACTGATGACTGATGACATGGCAAGCAGTATCGGCTTGCTGCATGCAACGGTAGAGGATGAAACTATCCAAAATGATTTGCTGAAGCTATGTGAACTGGTCTATCATGCAAACCCGACATTGCGAACTAAAATGACGGTTACAGATGAAGAGGTGGACTGGTTAAAAGTTAAAACAGAAGAACTGCAGGTACTGTCCGGCAGCCGCTGCCAGCGATTTGTTCTTACGCAAGGCGGCCAGGAAGCCTGTCAGGCGCATGTTCTGCGTGTGAAAGGGAAATCGCTCGTCCGTCTCTTGTATCGCTATGCGGAGAACGGCGGGGTGGTACCGGATGCACTCTTTGACTTTTGCAACCTGCTCTCCGGTTATTTCTTTATGCTGGCCTTGCGACTGAATGAACTTGAGGGCATCGATGAGATTGATTATGAGAGCCGGAATTATTAGGAAATAGATTTGCACAAACTTATCCCCCGTGGTATACTATACCGGCGTAAGAACGGGACGGTCCGCTGCTCGAAAGCCCCTGAGAGGCCGGGCAAGAACGCCCTATGAATTGGAGGAATCCCATGAACATCATCCAGATTTTAGAACAGGAAGGTATGAAACAAAACCTTCCAAACCTTATCATTGGTGACTTTGTCAAGGTGAATGTCAAGGTTGTTGAAGGTACCCGCGAAAGAATCCAGGCATTTGAAGGCACAATTATTGCCATGAAGGGTGCAGGAATCCGCAGAGCTATTACCGTTCGCCGTATGTCTTTTGGTACCGGTGTGGAGAGGGTATTCCCAATCCATTCGCCCAAGGTGGACAGCATCAACATCATTCGTCGCGGCAAGACGCGTCGCGCCAAATTGTACTTCCTGCGCGACCGTATCGGCAAACGCGCACGTTTGAAAGAAGACATTGGCGTTTCTAAAGATTAAGAGGAAAATGCAGTATCGGAAAGACGAAAGTCTTTCCGATATTTCTTTGTCTGAAAAAAACAGACGAAATACTTTCCGATATTTCTTTGTCTGCAAAAAACAGACGAAAGTCTTTCCGATATTTCTTTGTCTGAAAAAAACAGACGAAAGTCTTTCCGATATTTCTTTGTCTGCAAAAAACAACAGATGACAACGATTTGACGGAACCACTTGGTCGTGTGACACAGCACAATAGAGAATATGGTATAGTGAAGGGGACGGATACGTCCCCTTGTTTTTTATGAAAAGGATTCCCCTTGTTACGTTCTCGCACGGAAGGAACGCAAGCGCCTTGCACTTTGTGCTTTTCGAGGGTATTGCTGATGAAAATTTTAAAATGTACAGAATTTTCAGTAAGTTTTGTGTCAATACTTTGTGTCAATACTTTGTGTCAATACTTTGTGTCAATACTTTGTGTCAATACGAAGAGAAAGATATAGAAATATAACCCATCGTTAGAAGTTAAAACACCTTTTTACCATGGAAAGAAGGATTTAATACAATGCATATTCAATGGTTCCCGGGACATATGACGAAAACACGACGCCAGATGCAAGAAACCATCAAAATGGTGGATGTGGTCATTGAGTTATTGGACGCCCGCATCCCCTTGTCGAGCCGAAATCCGGATATCGACTGGTTGCTGGGACAAAAACCACGTGTTATTGCCCTGAACAAGAGCGACCTCGCAGATGAGGCTGTGAATAAGCAATGGGAGGTCTGGTTTCGTAAAGAGGGGATACGTGTTGTTTACACGAACGCCCTTTCTGGCAGTGGGTTAAAAGAGATACACAAACAACTGAAAGAACTGACCCAGACTAAACTGGAATCGGCGATGCGTCGGGGCAGGCTGCAGCGCCCTATTCGCACCATGGTGGTAGGGATACCGAATGTGGGAAAATCTGCTTTTATCAATCGTATCGCAGGTAAATCAGTGGCAGCGACAGGGGATAAACCCGGTGTGACCCGCTCTCAGCAATGGGTGCGCATTCATCCGGAAATTCAACTCCTGGATACCCCTGGTATTTTATGGCCGAAATTCGAAGACCAGGAAATCGGTCTGATGTTGGCTTTTACAGGTGCCATCAAAGATGACATTATGGATACCACCGAACTGGCCGCAGCCTTGATGGGTCGTCTGGCAAAGCTTTATCCAAAACGCCTGGAAGACCGATATAAACTACAGGACAGTCAGAGCAAAAGTGGGATGACTTTGCTATTGGAGGCCGGAAAAAAACGCGGATGCCTGGTACCAGGCGGGGAAGTGGACCTACACCGGATTTCGGCTGTTGTTCTGGACGAATTTCGCGGTGCAAAAATGGGCAAAATAAGCCTGGAAAAACCTCCTATGGTTAAAACGCCGGTTGCGGTAGCAGAAATGTCCAAAATAAATGAGCCGGAAGTGAAGTAATAAAAATGAAGGATCTGTAAACATGGAACCACTTAAATGGACACAGAAGCAGGTGGCTGAACACGCTGCAAGCCTTCCCTTGGATGCAGCACTGGCATGGTTGCTGGAAAAAAACACAGAGACCGGCGGAAAAGCAGAAAAGGTCATTCAGCAAATTCAAAAAAAAAATGGAAAAACGAAATGCTGAATACCGCAGACTTATGGTGCTGCGCCAAATGGAAGAAGCCTTATGGAAAGAGGGTTATCCTTTGGTTGGTGGCATTGATGAAGCGGGCAGAGGACCCTTGTGTGGTCCGGTGGTTGCCGCCTGTGTTATTTTACCACCGGAGATATTTTTGGAAAAGCTGAATGATTCCAAAAAATTATCGGCATCCGTAAGAGAAATCCTGTTTATAGAAATAAAAAAATACGCCATCGCCTGGGGTATCGGTATTTGTGATGCCGTGTATATTGATAAAGTGAATATTCTGAACGCCACCAAAAAGGCCATGATCCTGGCGGTTCAAGCTATGAAAATGCAGCCGAATGCCTTGATCATTGATGCTGTGAAACTGTCGTTTCCACTGCATCAGATAGCCATCCCAAAAGCCGATGAACTTTGTGGTGCTGTTTCTGCGGCGTCTATCTTAGCCAAGGTAACACGGGATAAAATGATGGAAGGTTATGATACACAATATCCGCAGTATGGTTTTATGCAAAATAAAGGCTATGGGACAGCAGAACATATTGCGGCCATCCGACAACATGGACTAACGCCGATTCACCGGAGAAGTTTTACCGGAAATTTTGTGTAACACGACAGCGTGACTTCGATATTTACGCCAGGTTTAGCATCATTTCTGAGGCTTCTGACTTGTTGTAAGTCAACATTAAAGGATCATAAAAATTAATTATTCAAACTCACGCTATAGCGGTAAGGATTCTTGGAGAACTGTATGCGCATTGATGGGAGTAACTTAAACACAATTCAGAGCCAACCGCCTGCAAAATCCCTTGTGGAAGGGGATATTGTCCGGGGTAAGGTGCTTTCTTCAGAAAACGGTCAAGTCCGTTTACAACTGACAGACGGTTCGGCGTTGCAAGCCCGGATTTCAGGAGATGTTGACCTGCAGCCCGGTACAACTGTACGTTTGCAAATCGGAGAAAAAGTAGAGGGCATACCCACAGCTAAAGTATTGGAAACCCTTACAAATGGAAAAAACGCAGCTCCGGTCACTTTGCAGGAAAGCGCTGCCACGGCATTGAAAGATTTTGGCGGCAGGGTCTTGCCACAGGCTGTAGATAAGGTGTTGGCTTTGGTCACTGAAAAAGGACTGGATGTGCAGCAAGCAGCTTTTTTAACAGCCAATGGCATTGAAAACAATACGGCATCTGCCACCTTGTTGCAACGAATTCTGGATGGCCAATTTGGATTATCACAAAATTGGCAAACACTGTCTACCCAAATTGCGCGTATTTTGGGTCAATTACCCCTGACAGATCAAAATGCGCTTGTTTTGCCATTGCAGGTTTCAGAACAGCTGGATGCGCTCTTATCCGGCTTCAAAGGTCTGGATGCCAATACACAGGACGGCCTCAAAACGCTTCTGTTACAGTGGTCAGAGAATACGCCAGAAACAGCAGATGCGGTGAAACAGTTGCAGTCTCTCTTATTAACGGCCACTACCGGGACTGATGGCGGAGGAAAGGCCTTGTTGGAAATGCTTTCCGGCCAATCTCTTCTGCAAACCCTGGCAGGTGCTGGTTCCCCCGGGGGAACAGCAGTTACAGGGGTTATGCCGGCCAATGCAGGGGTTTCAGCCGGCACCACATTGCAAGCTGCCGGGCTGCAGCCCGACGTTGTTTCTGAAACAATGAATCTTTCGGCAGTTGACTCGCAAGCCCTTGCCAATAGCCAGATGAAACCAGAAGCAATGACGCAGAATAATTTGCTATCAGAAAAAAATATTGATATTCTGCATACTGATGGCACAATGGTGCAAAATCGTCCCATAGCAGAAATGCTGGATGGAATTGTTCGTGCAGTCAATGCAACAGAACAGGGTTTGGCGACGACGACCACGGTGGGAACGCTGCAAGGTGCGCAAGGCATACTATCAGGCAGTGCATTGGCGCAATTATGGATGAACACGGACAAACTGGTTCAGATTGCAGCCGCTTTTGCTGATGAAGGCGGAAAAGCACTTTCGGCAGAACAAGTACAGGATGTGGTGAATAAAGCCTTTCATCGCGTCTTTGTACAGACCGGGGCAGATGTTGCGAACGGAAAAGCAGATTTGGACATTGCAAAGATGACTCAGCTTGTAAAAGAGCAATTGGCCTGGTCATCCAGGGTTCTGTCTGCCTCTGATGCAGCGACGGCCAATGCATTACGCCCTGTTCTTGAAGATACTGCCGGTGCCATGCGTCTGTTTCAACAAATCAGCACCTACCAGACCTTTGTTCAGATACCACTGCAAATGAATCAGCAGCTGACACAAGGTGAACTGTATGTGATGAAAAGAAAAGGCCGTCGCGGTAACATTGATGTGGCCGATTTTACCTTATTTCTTTCTCTGGATACAGCAAATTTGGGACATCTGGAATCCCTGGCGCATGCGAAAAACAAGCAGGTAACGTTGCACTTTCAAGTTGAAAATGTGGAAATACAGACTTTGTTGCGTGAAACAAAAGCAAGCTTGTTTGACGGATTGCAAAAGAAGGGGTATCGCCTCATTGACATGAAAGTTCGTACAGGAGCAGAACAACCAATCTCTTTATTAACCGCGATAAAAGAAGCGGAAAGCCGTTTGGGTAGAAATGAAGGCGTGGATGTACGGGTTTAAAAAAATCATTTCCTGCGTCAGAAAGTCGGAAAGCCGTTTGGGTAGAAGTGAAGGCGTGGATGTACGGGTTTAAAAAAATTTTTTTCTATCTTCAATGAAGCCGGAATTTGTCCTTGGCCTCATAAAGGTATGGATGTACGGGTTTAAGAAAAATCATTTCCTGCGTCAAAAAATCGGAAATCCGCTTGAACAGAAATGACATGTGGATTCACGGATTCAGGACAGTGCGTAACGGTGCAGTAAAAAACAGGTGCATGCTCATAAAAAAGAAAGAGAACGTGTGATGGCTGAAAAAAAAGACAAAATAAAAAAAGCAACAGCTTTGGCTTATCAGCCGGGAGTAGACCGTTCACCAAAGATTGTTGCCACTGGTCGCGGTGAAATCGCTGAGAAGATCATCGAGACAGCCAAAGAGGCAGCGGTGCCGGTTTACGAAGATGCGCACCTGGCAGATGTATTGAGTACCTTGAAAATAGGGACAGAAATTCCGGAAGAATTGTACGAAGTGGTGGCTGAGGTATTGGCCTTTATCAGCCGGGTGGATGAAAAAGCCCAGAATCACTGGGGTATAAAGCCGGGTGACCACTGATGAAGGACAATAAAAGCCTTGGATTGTTGGGCGAGCAACTGTCGGTTCGATATCTGGAAGAAAGAAGTTATCACATCATTCACAGAAATTTGCGGATTGGCCGGTTCGGAGAAATGGATATCCTTGCCTGGGCACCGGATGGAATAACCCTTTGTGTGGTTGAAGTGAAAACACGTTCATCGGATGCATTCGGCTCACCCGGTGAAGCAGTGGGATATCAAAAGCAGAAAAGAATTCGAAAAATGACAGAGATGTGGCTGCAGTCTCTTGAAAAATCACCTGTCGCTGAACGAATTGCAGCGGCAACATTACGATTTGACGTGGCGGAAGTGCGCGTTGATAAGGATACGAAAACAGCCCGTGTCCACTTGATTGAGGGAGCGTTTTAGGCTAGTGTCAAATTGCATATATTTTTTTCAGACCAAAGTCTTTTGTATCAATGATTACAGCATGATTTTAATATCGGAGACTTATGCACTTGACACTAGTACGTTGTAACATCTAAAACTTTCACTTTATGATTGCTAACAACAAGCACAGCCAAAGTTTCATCATGCCTGTTGGTACACTCCAATTGTTACAAAGTACATCGATAAACTGTTAACCCATTTGGAAAACACGTTTCACCGTGTATCTTTGGACACTTTGACTTGGAGCTCATCGCAAAATGACAGTTGTGCAACTATAAGATCATTGCCATTCATAATGGCATGTTTCAATGTAGAAGACGATTCTAATGGTACAGGAATACTCTGCCAATTTTTTGAAGATGCCAATGGAGGAAGAATGGACAAAGCCAGAGAAGCAGTTTATCAGATATTGCGCAAATGTTTTGATCAAGGAGCCTATGCCAACATTGCCTTGCAAGCGCTTTCTAGAAATGACTATAGTCGTACCGACCGTGCCTTTGCAACCGAAATGGTCTATGGGACCGTTTCATGGCGGCGGACGTTGGACTATGTTCTTGGGGGTTTTGCCAGTATCCCGATTCGCAAAATGTCTCCGCAGGTCCACACACTGCTGATGATGGGTGCATATCAGATTCTTTATATGGACCGTGTGCCGGATTCTGCGGCCTGCAACACGTCCGTAGACCTGGCAAAAGTACATTGTAAAAAATCTTCCGGCTTTGTGAATGGGGTATTGCGGAGTTTGGTCAGGGGAAAAGAAGATATCCGCTGGCCGGACCAGAATGAAGACCCCATTACATCTCTGGGGGTTCGTTATTCCTACCCGGATTGGATGGTTGCTACATGGTGCACTCAGTTTGGCAGAGAAACCGCTGAAGCACTGATGGCGGCGGGCAATACACATCCGCCGTTGACTATCCGTGTTAACCGCATGAAGAACAACCGGGAAGCCTTGCTGTCTGTTTTGGAAGAGGAATTCATTACTGCCTCGCCCGGAGAGGTTTGTGAAGATGCCATTGTGCTTCATTCGCCGGAGCAGTTCAATAAGCTGAATTCATTTTTAGAGGGTCGTTTTTCTGTTCAAGACGAAAGTGCCATGCTGGTGGCGCAGATTTTGGACCCGCAACCCGGAGAAATGGTTTTGGATATGTGTTGTGCCCCCGGCGGGAAAACAACCCACATTGCTGAACGGATGCAGAATCAGGGACACGTGTTGGGCTGGGATTTGCATGCCAATAAATTGCCGCTGGTTATGGAATCAGCAAACCGTCTGGATATCAGCATTATCGAAGTGGCCGAGCAGGATGCAGAAATCCACAAACCGGAAATGGTTGGACGATGTGACCGGGTGCTTGTGGATGTACCCTGCTCAGGCACCGGTATTATCCGCAGAAAGCCGGACATCAAATGGCACCGCAGTCCTTCGGATATTGGTGCTTTGGTTGAGATTCAGAAGAAAATATTATATAATGCAAGCAGTTATATCAAGGATGATGGGATCTTGGTGTACAGTACCTGCTCTATGGAAAAAGAAGAAAATGAAGGGGTCTGTGACTGGTTTTTGCAAAAGATGCAAGTATCACAGACAGGAAGCGCGTTCGTTTTGGAAGAAACAAAAAAACTCTACCCCACCAATCCCGAAACTGATGGTTTTTTTATTGCCCGTTTTCGAAAACAGGCAAAGTAAAAGGAGACGCTTTATCGGCTCACATTCAGCCATTATGCGCTGAATAGACTAGATTACACAGAATCATAAGTGTTGTGGCAGCATCAGCACTTGCTTTGCAGGTGCTTGATAACATAGAATCATAAGTGTTTTGGCAGCATCAGCACTTGTTTTGAAGTGCTTGCCTGGATTTCTAGAACGAACAAAAGAAGAAACATGGGAGGCTGCATGCCCGGTCAATTGAATCTTTTGGATATGGAACAGCCTGAAATGGTACAAGCCCTTTCTGTTTTTGGAGAGAAACCCTTCCGGGTGAAACAACTTTGGAAGTGGCTTTATTCCGGCATTAACCAATTCAACAATATGACCAATTTACCCCTGTTGTTTCGGACAATCCTGCAGGAGCATTATACCACCGGCGGGTTCACACAGGTGCAAAAACAAGTTTCGTCCCAGGATGAGACAACGAAGTATTTGCTTGCACTAGAAGATGGCAACACGGTGGAGTGCGTATTGATGCGTTATAAATATGGCTTGTCTGCCTGCATTTCCACCCAGGTGGGTTGCCGTATGGGGTGTTTGTTTTGTGCCTCATCTGCACTGGGTTTTGTGCGGAATTGTTCTGTTGGTGAAATGGTCGGTCAGGTGTTGCATATGATGACCGATGCAAATGAACGGATTACCCACGTGGTGCTCATGGGCATCGGTGAACCCTTTGATAATTATGATGCTGTGCTGAAGCTTTTGCACAGGCTAAACGATGAAGAAGCCCTGGGTATTTCTTACCGCAAACTGACGGTTTCCACCTGCGGTATTGTGCCGGCCATTCTCCGCTTTGCGGAAGAAGGTATCCCGGTAAACCTTTCGGTTTCTCTGCATGCACCGACACAGAAATTGCGTGTGCAAACCATGCCGGTCGCGAAGAAATGGCCTTTGGATGTGTTGTTGGAAGCCTGTTGGGTTTATGCTGAAAAAACCGGTCGACGCATCACCTTTGAGTATGCACTGGTGAAAGGGTGGAATGATGACTTGACAGCGGCAAAACAATTGTCGTTGTTGTGCAAAAACCGCCTTTGCCATGTTAATCTGATTCCTGTCAATGCGATTGTGGACAAACCCTATGCACAAAGCAGTTGGGCGGATATACGAAAGTTTCAAAAAGTACTGGAGGACAGCGGCGTTGCCACAACGGTTCGTCGTGAATTGGGCAGCGACATTGAAGCCGCTTGTGGACAGTTAAGGCGGCAAGTTCTTCATGCCGGGGAGGAACCAATTTGAGGTATGCAGCACGCAGCGACCAGGGGCGGATACGCACAAAAAATGAAGACTCCTGGAACATTATTTTAAACAGGGACAGCAGGGCGGTTGGTTTTGTGGTAGCCGATGGCATGGGTGGACACAAGGCCGGGGATGTCGCCAGCCGCATCGCTGTTGAAGTGATGTCAGAAACCATCATTTCACTTTCTGCATTGCAAACAAATCTTGATGATGCAGAGGTGTTTTTGCGCGATGGCATGGATGAAGCCAATCGTCGCATTATGACCTATGCCGCAGAGCATCTGCGGGGAATTCCTTCCGGAACGACGCTAACCGCCGCGTACATTGATGGCCCGATGTTGCTTCTCATCCATATTGGTGACAGCAGAGCTTACCTGTTACGGGACGGACGGATGCGGCAACTCAGCCATGACCATACCTATGTTGCGGAACTGGTTGCTACAGGCGTTATACAACCCGAAGATGCCAAAATTCACCCGGAGAGAAACAAAATAACACGCGCACTCGGCTTTGACGATTGTATGAAGCCGGAGGTTTATTTGGAACGATTACGGGCAAATGACCGGTTTCTGTTTTGTACGGATGGTTTAACTGAATATGTGAATGAGGCAGAGATGCTGGAAACGTTGGTAGCGTTTCCGCCCCACCAGGCTGTGGACACCTTTATTGAAATGGCAAACAACCGGGGGGGAAAAGACAATATCACAGCCATTGTTGCTGTGGTGGATGGCGGAGACGCCCCTTAATCAACAGGTTCGTTCGTATTAACACAGGACCAATAGGGGGAGACATGATAGGAACAACACTTGGAAATCGATATACAATACTTTCGGAGTTGGGCAGCGGCGGCATGGCCACGGTGTATAAGGCACATTGTGCCTACCTGCAGCGCGATGTGGCCATTAAGGTTTTAAAAGAAGATCTGTGTGCAGACGATGAACTGCTGCACCGCTTTGATGTAGAAGCCAGGTCTGCAGCAAGTCTGACGCATCCGAATATTGTTCAAATATATGATGTCGGCAGAGAAGAGAACCTCGTTTATATCGTCATGGAACTCGTAGACGGTAAAAGTTTGAAGGAACTGATTACTGAAAATGGTCCCATGCCTTGGCAAATTGCTGTGGACGTGATGATGAAAATTTGTTCCGCCTTGCAAAAAGCCCATACCAAAGGGATTATCCATAGGGATATCAAGCCGCAGAACATCATGATGACACAGGATGGCGAACCAAAGGTGGCTGATTTTGGCATTGCAAAGACAGCTTCTTCCGGCATGGATACGATGAAGGTGGATACGGTTGCTTCTGTGCACTACGCTTCTCCGGAACAGGTACGTGGCGGCTATACCGACGCACAGTCTGATTTATATTCGGTGGGCATCACCCTTTATGAAATGTTAACGGGCAAGCTTCCCTACGATGGAGAAAATCCTGTTTCTGTTGCTTTGCGGCATATCCAGGACGCTGTACCAAGGGTTGATTTTGAGAGGGAGGATATTCCAAAATCGCTCGGGGATATTGTTGAGAAATGTATGCAGAAAAACCGGGCTGACCGGTATGAAACAGCCACTTTATTATACGAGGACCTGGAAGCAGTGAGAAAGAATCCTGAAATAGCTGTTATTACGATTCCAATGGTAAAAAAAGTAAATGAGACCGTCCTGGAAGGTTTGGTGCCTGTAGAAGAGGGAAATATGGCACACTACACTAACAAACGTTTCAGGAATAGGCGGAGGTTGAACGCCAGGAAAATGATTTTTCCCTTGCTCTATATCGTCCTGATTGGCATTATCATTGCACTGATTGTGAACATTGTGCAGTTTGTAACGAAAGATCTGTCGGCTACATTGCCAACAGCATCGGCTGTGACAGATGTGGTCATTGGTGATTATGTGGGTCGGCCGTTTACTGAAGTTTCGGGTGAAATTGATTTGGCCGGTATAAAACCGGTAGAAGTGACGTACCGTTACGATGATGTTGTGGCAGAAGGGGTGGTCATTGAACAACGTCCGTTGGATGGTTCAAAACTGGTCATCGATGGTCTGTCAACGTTGCAAATTGTTGTCAGTAAAGGAAAAAATAATGTCGCCGTTCCGGAAATACTGCAAATGAGTCGAACAGAGCTGCGCTTGAAGCTGGTGGACGAACTTGGGCTGAACGTGGAAGAAAAATCAGAATACAGTAACGAATATGATGCTGATCAGGTCATTCGACTGGAGCCAGCACCAGGGATAGAAGTTGTTCGC